>CAMDOY010000331.1 GCA_945903655.1 Rhizobium sp. Q54
AACGAGGCTGTGGACGGCGTGGACAGCTTTGGGCAAGAGGGCCCAAACCTGCCCACCCCGCCCACAGCGGGGCAAATGCAGAAGCAGGCAGCCCGAAAGCGGACATTTGAAGAGCTACCTAAACCGGACATCTATAGAAGCTATCGACAGCCTCACCGCTCCGCGCTGCGCAGGGTGCGCTCGATGTCCAGCGTCACGCTTTCGCCAAAGCGCAGGCGGTAGACCTCCAGGTTCTCCGTCACCCGCTGCACATAGTTGCGCGTTTCGGTGAAGGGGATGCGCTCCACCCAGTCGATGGGGTCCACGGCGGGGTCGCGGGGGTCGCCATAGGCGGCGATCCATTCCTTCACGCGCCTGCCGCCCGCGTTATAGGCAGCGAAGGTGAGCATGAGGGAGCCCGGATGCTCCGCCATCAGCTCGCCCAGATGGGCGGCGCCGAGCTGGGCGTTGAAGCTGGCGTCGGTCAGCAGGCGGCGCTCGTCGAAGGGCACGCCCGCCCGCTGGGCGGTGCGGCGGGCGGTGGAGGGCAGCATCTGCATCAGGCCCTTGGCGCCCGCGCCGGACTGGGCCTTCGCCTCGAAGGAGCTTTCCTGCCGGGCGATGGAATAGACGAGGGCCAGGCTGCCGGAATTGGCGAGGGGCTCGAAAGGGGGCACGCCGAAGGTGGGGAAGGCGGCCTCATCCAGCAAAAAGCCGCGCTGGCTCCCCAGTTTGCCCACCATCAGGGTGGTGCGGGCCTCGCGCGCCCGGGCGGTCACGGCGCCCAGCGCCGCCAGTTGCGCCTCGTCGGTGAGGGAGCGGGCGAGCTCCAGGGCCAGCGAGGCCGCGAGGTCCTTCTGGTCGAGGGCGCCCAGCAGCTCCACCACGCGCACCGCCATGGTGCGGTCATCACCGGTCGCGATCCGCGTGGTCTGGCGCATGCCCATCTTGCCCCGGCCCAGACGCGCCAGCGCCAGTTGCCCGTAATAGGCGATGGGGTGGCCAGCGGCCTTCTCATAGAAGCGCTGCGCCTCCGCCGGCCTGCCCAGGGCCTCCGCAGCCCGGCCCTGCCAATAGGCGGTGCGGGCCAAGGAGATGGGGGTCTCGGCGAGGCCCGCGGCCCGCTCGAAGAAGGGCTGGGCCGTCGCAGGTTCGGACAGGAACCGCAGGGCGATCCAGCCCGCATGGAATTCCGCGTCGAGCCGCTGGTCGCGCCCCTGGGCGCTGTGCTCTGAGGCGATGCGGAAGGCGGTTCTCGCGTCGCCGGAATCCAGCACCTTGCGGGCGAGCGCGCGCCGCTCGGTCCACCATTCGTCGGCGCCGATCAGCAGGGCGGGGTCGCGCGGGGCTTCCAGCATCGCTTTCGCTGCTTCGGCTGTCTTGTTGTCGCGGCGGAGTTTCTGGATCTGGACGAAGAGCAGGCTCGGGTCCTTGCGCAGCTCGGGCGTCAGGGCCTCGAGGGCCTTGTCGGTGGGCGCCTCGCGCGCCTTGGCGAGCGCCAACACATCGGGCCCCGCCAGCAAGGCCGCCCGCTGGGAGGCCTCGGCGTTCTCCTTGTAGAAGAAGCGATCCGAGCGTGCCTTGTGGTCGGCGCGGGTGAGGGCCTCGGGGAAATCCTTGCGCAGGGCGGCTTCAAGGCTGGGGGACAGATCCGCCTCGCGCCAGACCTCGCGGATGAGGGCGGCGGCGCGGGGGGCTGCGCCCGTGGCCTGCAACGCGCGGGCCAACGCCCATTTGCCAAGGGCGGTCTCCGGGCGGCGGGTGTTGAACCAGGCGATCACCTCCGCAGGCGGGCGCTTGTCGGAGAAGATCGCCTCTTCGGCGCGGCGGCGCAGGGGGGCGGAGGCCGCCCAGTCTTTCTGGTCGGCGAGGAAGGCGTTGAGCCGGTCGAAGCCCGCCTCGCGGGTCGCCAGACGCAGGGCCGCCCATTCGGCGGTGACGCGGGCCAGGGCGTTGGTGGTGGTTCTGGCGGCGGCGTCGCCCGCGCGCGCATCGCCCGCCCGGTAGGCGGCGATGGCCTCGGGCAGGCCTGTGGTGTCAACGAGGATAGGAGGGGCGCCGAGGAGGGCGGGATTGGCGTCGGTCGCGCCGGGCAGGGCCTCGCGGGCATAGGCGAGCACCGGGCCGGGCTCGGGAAGGGGGCGGGGCTTTGGGCCGTTGGCGCTCATGATGGCGTCCAGAGCGGCGCCGGGGGCGGGGGCGTGCTGGGGGATGCTGGCGGTCGCGCTGACGTCATCCGCGCTCTTGAGGCCGGGCAGACGGGCCGGGGAGGGCGCCATGAGGGCGACCCCCAGGCACCCAACGCCCAGCATAGCATGCCATGTCGCGCGCATCTTGCTCATCAGATTCCCTGGCCCTCCGGCGAACAGCGTGGTGAGCCGCCGGGTTGCGGACACGCATGGGAGCATAGCGTGACTGATATGGTTTACAAATTCCTTACGCGGGCGTTGTGGCGCAATGGTGGTGGGGGTGGCCCGTCCACGGCCTCTTGACCCCCCATATCCCCACAAGCCTGACTTCTGCTCTTTCCTCATGCCGCCGCAGAGGCTATCTGTGTTTCGTTCCGCTCATGAAGAGCGCCCGGGGATTGCGGCGCGGGCGGGGCGTATCTGCCAGTCTGGAGAGATCACATGGCGAAGAAGGCCAATATTCAGGGCTCCATCACGGCCCTCGTCACGCCCTTCAAGGGGGGGCAGCTCGACGAGCAGGCCTTCCGCGCCCTCATCGACTGGCAGATCAAGGAGGGCACGGCGGGCCTTGTGCCCGTGGGCACCACGGGCGAAAGCCCCACGCTGTCCCATGAAGAGCACCGGCGGGTGGTCGAGATCTGCATTTCGGAGTCCGGGGGCCGGGTTCCCGTCATTGCGGGCGCGGGCTCCAACAACACCCATGAGGCGGTCGAGCTGGCCATGCACGCCGAAAAGGCGGGGGCGGACGCGGTTCTTGTGGTCACGCCCTACTACAACAAGCCGAATCAGGAGGGCATGTATCGCCACTTCAAGGCGGTGAACGACGCCATCGGCATTCCCATCATCATCTACAACATCCCCCCGCGCTCCGTGGTGGATATGTCCGTGGACACCATGAAACGCCTGTTCGAGCTCAAGAACATCGCGGGCGTGAAGGACGCGACCGGCAATGTGGCGCGCATCTCGCTCCAGCGTCACGCCATGGGGCCGGATTTCATCCAGCTCTCGGGCGACGACATCACGGCCCTGTCCTGCCTGGCGGCGGGCGCGCACGGCTGCATTTCCGTGGTCTCCAACGTGGCGCCGCGCCTGTGCGCCGAGCTCATGAAGGCCTGGTTCGCTGGCGACCCTGCGGGCGCGCTGGCCATTCAGGACAAGCTCGTGCCGCTCCATGCGGGCGTCTTCACCGAGGCCGGGGTCACGGGCGCGAAATATGCGCTGTCGCAGCTCGGCATGCTGACCGAGGAGGTGCGTTTGCCCCTCGTGCCCTCGACCGAGCCGACCAAGCAGATCATCCGCGCCGCCATGGCCCATGCGGGCATCCTGAAGTCCTGAGAGGCGCTGCGCGCGCCGGAGACCTCGATTGGCCAAGGACACCAGAGAGTTCAAGATCGCGGCGGACAACCGTCGCGCCCGCTTCGATTACGAGATCGGCGAGGTCTTCGAAGCTGGCATCATGCTGACCGGAACCGAGGTCAAGTCCCTGCGCGGGGGCAAGGCGACCATTGCGGAAAGCTATGTCAGCGTGGACCGCAAGGGCGAGGTCTTCCTGATCAACGCCAATATCCCTGAATATCTCCAGGCCAATCGCTTCAACCACGAGCCCAAGCGCCCCCGCAAGCTGCTGCTGCGCGAGCGCGAGATCGGCAAGCTCGCCCAGGCCATCGAGCGCGAGGGCATGACCATCGTGCCGCTGAAGGCCTATTTCAACGAAAAGGGCCGCGCCAAGATCGAGATCGCCATCGCCCGGGGCAAGAAGCTGCATGACAAGCGTGAGACAGAGAAGCAGCGGGACTGGAACAGGGAGAAGAGCCGGTTGATGAAGGAAAAGGGGTAGGGCGGGCTGCCCATGCCAACGATCAGCACGCGCAGACCCCCACCCCGTCCGCTGGCGCGGCCGACCCTCCCCACAGGGGGGAGGGTATGGGCGCCAACGATTTGAATTATCAGGGTGAAAAGCTTGCCGTTTCCCCTCCCCCCTGTGGGGAGGGGTGCGGGGTGGGGGTCGCGAAATCTATCATGGTAAGGCGAAATAGCTCTTTTAAAGCATCATGTTAGCGAATTTATCTAAATTTGATTGTGAGGATGAATCCGCACGTTTCTGCAGGAGGAAACCCCATGGCCGACATCGTCAAGCTCGACACCCTCCCGGATAATCTCCCGATCCCCCTCGATGACGGCGGCGCCGATCATCTGCTTGGCCTCTCCCTGCTGCGAATTCCGATTCAATCCGGCCGGGGATTCCGATTTGATCCCGGCCACCATTCCGATTTGAAGCCGGCCACCTGAGAGCTGGATTTGAGCTCTGTTTGTTCCCTGCAGGTCAGCAGTTGAGG
>CAMDOY010000332.1 GCA_945903655.1 Rhizobium sp. Q54
GGCGGCGGAAACGTAGTGGGCCGGGATCGGGTTGCCGAACATATAGGCGCCATCGCCCACCGTGCAGATCACCAGCTTGTCGCCCACCGCCGCCTTCACGCCCAGCGCCGTGCCCAGACCCCAGCCAAGGCCACCAGCGGCGCCGATGGAGAACATGGTTCCGGGCTTGGTGAAGCGCATATGCTCGAAGGTGATCGGCGATTCCTTGATGACGATGGCGTCCTCGCCCTTCGCCTCGTCGAGGCAATGGGTGATCCAGGCTGGCGACATGGGCTTGGCGTCGCGGGCGCGGGTGATCATGGCGGCCCATTGCTCGCGCTGGGCGGCGCGTTCGCCCGCCAGGCGCGCGCGGCGAGCCTCCACACGATCATGGGCATGGGCGTGGCGGGTGGCGAGCGCCTCCGTCAGCGCAGGCAAGGTCGCGCCCAGCACGCCGCTGATGGCCAGATCGCAGGGGAAGCTGCGCATGGGATATTGGGAGAACAGCGGATCGACGCCGATGTGGATGATCTTCGCGTCCGCCTGCGGTCCGCGCTTGGAGGGGATCCACGGCACATCGCATTCAATGACGATGATGCAGTCGGCGTCCTTCACATAGGCGTCGGGGTTGAAGCCCAGGTGCATGGGATGGTCGGTCGGCAGCGCCACATAGCGAGGCTTGCGCTGGGTGACGGGGATGGCGAAAGCCTCCGCCAGCGCCGCGAGCTTGGCCACATCCGCCTCGTCGCGCCCGGCGCTCGAGGTGATGATGAGCGGGCGCTCGGCCTTCGCGATCATTTCGGCGGCTTCGTCGATGGCGCGGCTGTCGGGATAGGGGGGCGCCGCGTGGCTATGGCGCGAGGGCGACTGATAGGTGAAATTGGGGGCGGCGGACGCCAGCACTTCGCGCGGCAGGGTCAGGTAGATCGGCCCCTTGGGCTCGCTCATGGCCAGATTGAGAGCGCGGTCGACGGTGTTTTCCAGCACATGGCCGTTGGGGAGCTGATAGTCCCACTTCACGAATTCGCGCACCATGGCGCCCTGATCGCGCATTTCCTGCGGCCAGTGGATCTCGCCGGAGCGCTGGCCGAGCTCGCCGCTATCTTCGGCGAAGGGCGTGCGGCCCGCGCTGAACAGCACGGGGATATTGCCGCGCCAGGCGTTCATGACGCCGCAAACCGCATTGGCGGTGCCGACGTTCACATGCACCATCACAAGCTGCGGCTTGCCGGTCTTGAGGTAATAGCCCATGGCCATGGACACGGCCACGTTCTCATGGGGCACGGTGACGGGCTTGGGAACCTTCGTCCCATTGGCTTCGGCCTTGGAATAGGCCTCGATCAGGGGCGCGAAATCCGTGCCCGCATTGGCGAAGAGATACTCAACGCCGCGATCCGCCAGCAGGGCGAGATAGGCGTCCGCCACGGTTCCATCGATGGTCTTCTGTCCCATGGCGTTTCTCCCCTGATGCGCCTGATATGGCCTCACGCATATACGGCTCAGGCGGCTGGGGCAACGCTTGGGGCGCGCCCTGGCGGAAAGCCGGGGCGCGCCTTGGGGATTGGGGATCAGCTTGGCTGCTTGCGCTTCTTGCGCGCCAGCAGATTCAGCGACTCCACCGCGACCGAGAAGCCCATGGCGGCGTAGATGAAGCCCTTGGGCACATGGAAGCCCATGCCGTCAGCCACCAGCACCATGCCGATGAGCAGCAGGAAGGCCAAGGCCAGCATCTTAACGGAGGGGTGCTTGTTCACGAAGCTGGACACTGTTCCGGCGGCGAAGAGCATGACCGCTACAGCGACGAGCACCGCCGTGGACATGACCCACAGATTATCCGCCATGCCCACCGCCGTGATCACGCTATCCAGCGAGAAGACGATATCGAGCACGATGATCTGGCCGATGACGCTGGCGAAGGTCACCTTGCGCTTGGGCGCCTCACCGGTGGCCTCGCCATGATCGCCGCCCTCCACCAGTTCATGGATTTCCTTGGTGCCCTTGTAGAGCAGGAAGAGGCCGCCGCCCGCCAGGATGAGATCACGCCAGGAAAAACCATGGCCGCCGATCGAGAAGACCGTCGCGGTGAGCCCCACCAGCCAGGCAATGGAGGCCAGCAACGCCAGACGCATGAACAGCGCCAGCGACAGCCCGACCGTGCGCGCGCGCGCCTGTTGGTGGGCAGGCAGACGCCCGGCCACGATGGAGATGAAGATGAGATTATCGATGCCCAGAACGATCTCGAGGATCGTCAGCGTCAAAAGGCTCGCCCAGATCTGCGGGTCGAGCAACCATTCCGTCATGATAAAAACCTCCGGCCTGGAGGCCTGTCCTCTTGCGGCATAAAGCCCCCAGATGCATTGCGCTGCGTCAGCGCTTGCAAAAGGATAGTCCGACATCGCCAGCCGACGTCTCGGCGGCCAGAGGGGCCCGGACCCGGCCCGAACCAACGGGCCGATTGTAGAGATGGGGTCCGCGCCCCCGCAGGTCAACGGGGGCGCGGGTCAATACAATTTGATGCTCGCGTCAGGCGGCCTTGGCCGCCTTGCCCTTCTGCATGGCTTCCCAGACCGCGAGCGGCGTGGCGGGCATGTCGATGTGATCAACGCCATAGGGCGCCAGCGCATCACAGATGGCGTTCATGATGGAGGTGAGCGAGCCAGCGCAGCCCGCCTCGCCGCATCCCTTGACGCCCAGCGGATTGGTGGTCGCCGGGAAAGACATGAACTCCTGATGGAACATGGGCGCGTCATCGGCGCGCGGCATGGCGTAATCCATGAAGGAGCCGGAGGCCAGCTGGCCATCCGCATCATAGACCGTGCGCTCCATCAGGCATTGGCCGATGCCCTGCATCACGCCGCCGATCACCTGGCCGCGCACGATGATCGGATTCACCACCGTACCGAAATCGCCCACCATGAAATAGCGAACGATCTCCGTCACGCCGGTCTCCGGATCGATCTCGACCTCGCAGACATGGCAACCATTGGGGAAGGTGGCGGGCTTGGCGCTCGACTTGTGGTCGACGTCGAGGCTCTTGGGCGCGTCATCCGGCAAGGCCACGCCAGCGCGCAGCTTGGCGGCGATCTCCATCACCGTCATCTTGCGGTCGGTGCCCACCACGCTGAAGGCGCCGCCCTCGAACACGATATCGGGGACGCCAGCCTCCAGCAGATGGGAGGCGATGATGCGGCCCTTGTCGATGATGAGGTCGCTCGCTTCCACAATGGCTGTACCGCTGCACATGAGCGACTTGGAGCCGCCGGTGCCCGAGCCCATGCGCAGCAGATCCGTATCGGTCTGCATCAGGCGGATGCTCTCGAAGGGAATGCCAAGCTGGGTCGAGAGCACCTGGGCGAAGGTCGTCCAATGGCCCTGGCCGTGATCGTGGGAGCCGGTGAAGAGGGTCACCCCACCATCTTCATCAAAGGTGATCTTGCCGAGCTCGCCCATGACAGGCGCAGTAGCCTCCAGAAACTGGCCAAGGCCCCGTCCACGGATCTTGCCGCGTTTGGCGCTCTCGGCCTTGCGGGCCTCAAAGCCCTTCCAATCCGCCAGATCCAGCGCGCGGTCGAGGATCGCGGGGAAGTCGCCGGAATCATAGGTGGAGCCCGAGGGCGCCTTGTAGGGGATCTGGTCGGGCTTGATGTGGTTGCGGCGACGCATCTCCACGGGGTCGATGCCCATCTCGCGGGCGGCGGTGTCGATCAGCCGCTCCATGTAATAGTTGCCCTCAGGACGGCCCGCGCCGCGATAGGCGGTGACCGGCACCGTGTTGGTGATGACGCAGCGCGTGTTCACCTCGATGAGGGGCGTACGATAGGTCCCGTTCACATGCTTGACGATATTGAAGGAGGCGAAGAGCGGGCCGATGGGCGTCATATAGGCTCCAAGATCCCCGAAACCGTTGCAGCGCACGGCGAGGAAATGACCGTCCTTGTCCAGCGCCAGCTCGCAATCAAATTCCTGCGCGCGGCCATGATGGTCGGAGAGGAAGGAACCGGAGCGCGTGTCGTTCCACTTCACGGGGCGGCCCAACGCGCGCGCGGCATGCAGGGCGCAGAGATATTCGGGGAACATGGAGCCCTTGAGGCCGAAAGAGCCGCCCACATTGATGGCGACGAAGCGGATCTTCTCCAGCGGGATCTTCATCATCTCCGCCACATTGGCCTGCGAGCCATTCACGCCCTGCGTGGGCGCATGCAGGGTGAAGCGCTCGTCGGCTGCGTCATATTCGGCAAGGCACGCGCGCGGCTCCATGGCGTTGACGACGATGCGGCTGTCGAGCAGGCGCAGCTTGGTCACATGGGCGGCGGACTTGAAGGCCGCCTCCACGGCATCGCTGTCGCCAAAGTGATAGTCGAGCGCCACATTGCCGGGCACATCGTCGAGGATTTGCGGGGCGCCTGGCTTCACCGCATCGCACATTTCAACAATGGCGGGCAGCGCATCAATCTCGACCACGACGGCCTCGGCGGCGTCCTGCGCCTCACCCGGGGTGTGCGCGATCACACAGG
>CAMDOY010000333.1 GCA_945903655.1 Rhizobium sp. Q54
TGCTCGACGTGCTCGATGAGAAGGGCGCTGCGCCGACCGACCGTCCGCGCATCCCCGGCGCCCTCTCCGTCCATCTGGCGACGGATTTCTCGGGCAAGCCCACGAAGACCTCGGGCAAGCGTCCCTTGCCCGAGATCATGGACCTGCAAGCCGACGCCCGGCGTTGGGGAATCAACCCCGGCAGCACGGTCGTGGTCTATGACAACACAGGCGGCGCCCAGGCCTCCCGCGCCTGGTGGACCCTGCGCTGGGCGGGCTTCGCAAATGTGCGGATCCTCGATGGCGGTTTCGCCGCCTGGAAGGCCTCCGGACGTGCGGTCTCCAATGACCATGTGGAGGCCGCCGCCAAGGCTGGAGTCGTGGTTCTGCGCGCTGGCCACATGCCGACCCTCACCGCCGCTGAGGCGGCCGCTCTGGCCCGTGAGGGCGTCCTGCTGGACGCCCGGGGCCGCGCCGCCTATCTGGGCGAGGCGGGCAAGGCGGGGACCGGCCATATCCCCGGCGCCCTCAGCGCCCCCTCGGGCGACAATCTGACCCCTGATGGCGCCTTCCAGAGCGAGCCTGATCTGCGCGCGCGCTTTGCGGCTCTGGGCGCCGATGGCGCGCACAAGGTCGGCGTCTACTGCGGCAGCGGCAATGCGGCGGCCCATGCCGTGGCGGCCCTGAGCGTCGCAGGCCTTGAGGCGCCCCTCTATGTGGGGTCCTGGACTGCCTGGACCTCCGATCCCTCCCGACCTGCGGCGACCGGCCCCGAGCGGGGCTGAGGCGCTGAATACGCGCGGGGGCAGCGCGCGCCCGCCTCGCCCGCGCGCCCGACATTCCCTACCTTCAGAGAAAAAATCATGACCGGAAACGCCCGCACCTACGCGCCGCTCGACTTGCGCGAACATCTCGCCCGCCTTGAGGCCAAGGGCCTGCTGACGCGCATCGACGAGCCCGTCAACAAGGATACCCACCTGCATCCGCTGGTGCGCTGGCAGTTCACCGGCGGGTTGCCCGAGAGCGCTCGCCGCGCCTTCATGTTCACCAACGTGTATGGCTCCGACGGGCGCAAGTTCTCCTCGCCGGTTGTCGTTGGCGCGCTGGCGGCGAACCCGGAGATCTACGCCTCCGGCATGGGCGTCACCGTGGAGGAGATCGGCGACGTCTGGACGCGCGGCATCGCCTCGCCCATCGACCCCGTGCGAATCGAAAATCCCCCCTGTCAGGAAGTGGTCGTCACCGGCGCTGATCTGCGCAAGCCCGGCGGCGGCCTCGCGGCCCTGCCGATCCCGGTCTCGACTCCGGGCTTCGACTCCGCGCCATATTTCACCGCGACTCTCTGCACCACCAAGGATCCTGAGACCCTCGTGCAGAACATGGGCACCTATCGCGCAGGACTGAAGGCCACCGACCGGCTCTGCGTGCGCATGGCCACGCGCCTGACGGGCGCGGGCGGCTATCAGCACTGGTTGAAATACAAGGAACTGGGCCAGCCCATGCCCATCGCCATCGTGGTCGGCGCCGCGCCCATCGTGCAATATACCGGCCCGCAGAAGCTCGCGACCGATCTCGACGAAATGGCCGTGGCTGGCGGCCTGTCTGGCGCGCCCATCCGCACCTGCCGCGCCCTCACCGTTGATCTTGAGGTGCCTGCGGACGCGGAAATCGTAGTGGAAGGCCTCATCGACACCGATTGCGTCGAGCCCGAAGGCCCCTTCGGCGAGAGCCATGGCTATATCGCGTTGGAAGAATTCAACATGTCCATGCGGGTGACGGCGATCACCCACCGGCGCGACCCCATTCTTGTCTCCATCGTCAGCCAGGTCACGCCCAGCGAATCCAGCGTCATGAAGAAGGTGGCCTATGAGCCGCTCTATCTCCAGCACCTGAAAAAGACATTGAACGTCAAGGGCCTGACCGGGGTGGTCATGCACGAGCCCCTGTCCAACCTGCGCCCCATCATCTTCCTGCAATTCGCCCCCAAGGCGATACAGTCGGAGGTCTGGCGCGGCTTGCAGGGCGCCTCCACCCTGCAGGCCCAATGCGGCAAGATCGTCATCGCCGTGACCAATGATGTGGACCCCCGCAATGCGGATGCGGTCTTCTGGTCCATGGCCTATCGCTCGAACCCCATCGAGGACCTGCTGGTGGTGCCCTACCGCTCGCGCAGCCATGGGCCGAAGTCCGAGAGCGGCGCCGCCAATTCGACCCTGCTGATCGACGCCACCGCCAAGAGCGTGATGCCGCCGCTGGCCCTGCCAGCCCGCCAATATATGGACGAGGCCCGCGAGATCTGGGAGCGCATCGGGTTGCCGCCCCTGAGCCCCCAGGCGCCCTGGCATGGGGTGCATCTGGGCGATTGGGACGACCGCTGGGAGCGCTTCGCCCAGGCTGCCGCCAAGGGCGAGTGGGAGCGCAACGGGGAAAACACCTACCAGCGCCGCCGCCCGGATGTGTCGCCCGAAACGCCTGTGCGGCGCGTCGAGAAAGATTGAGCTTTCACAAAGGCTTGCTATCGCCCCCTGTGTCGCGTTGTCGGGAGCCGCCCATGACCAGAGATCGTCAACAAACCGCGCGCGTCAGATCATGGATCCGCGCCCTGGGCGCAGCGCTGCTCCTGACAGGCGCGCTTGGCGGCCATGTGCTGGCGCAGAGCGGGGAAGACCCCACCAAGACCCTGACCATGCTGGCGAGCCATGCGCCGGGCGGGGGCTATGACGCCTATGCCCGGCTCTACGCCCGCCATGTCGGGCGCTTCCTGCCGGGACAGCCCACTGTCGTCGTCCGCAATATGCCCGGTGCGGCGGGGGTGGTGATGGCGAATTTCGTGGCTTCGCAAGCGCCCCGCAATGGCTCGACCATCGGTCTGGGGCCAGGCTCCATGGCGACCGCCGCCCTGCTGGGGTCACAGGGGGCGCGTTATGATTCGCGCGAATTCACCTGGGTGGGCAGCCTGAACAATGACATCTCCGTGGCCGTCAGCCGCTCGGACTCCCCCGTCAGCACGCTGGACGAGTTGTTCACCAAGGAATTGGTGGTGGGCGGCGCGGGCGCCTCCGACAACAGCGTGATCTACGCCACGATTCTGTCGCGGATGTTTGGCGCGAAGCTGAAGCTGGTCGCGGGCTACAACGGCAGCGGCGACAATGTCATGGCGCTGGATCGCGGCGAGGTGCAGGGCATCGCGGGCTGGAACTACTCCTCCATCACCACCATGCGGCCCGACTGGCTGCGGGACAAGAAGATCAACATCCTCCTGCAGATGTCCCTCACCCGCCACCCCGAACTGCCCAAGGTCCCCACCATTCTGGAACTGGCGCGCGACGACCGGCAGCGCGAAATCCTGCGGCTGATCTTCGCCCAGAGCCAGATGGGCCGCGTCATCATGGGCCCGCCCGCCATGCCAAAGGCCATGGTGGAGGCGCACCGCGCCGCCTTCGACCGCGCGCTGAAAGACGCTGAATTCATGGCGGATGTGGAAAAGATGCGCCTCGAAATCAGCGGCCCCATGACCGGCGCCGAGGTCGATCAACTCGTGGGAAGCCTCTACCGCGCGACCCCCGAGCGCATCAAGGAGGCGAGCGCTCTGCTGGGCGGGAATTGATCAAATTTCGTCACGTCTTTATCGCCGCCTGACGGCGAGGGCGATCCATCGACAACGCAGACCGCAGCCGCCATAGCCGTCGATCTCGACCCATGGTTGACAGCCCACCACTCCGCCCTCTAGCCTGCGAAAAATTGATAAAGCTGGGGGGAATGATGCAGGCTCCGTCGGAGAATTCGTTGGATGTGCGCGGCTACAAGCTTCGCTTTTCGCGAGCCGGGCGCGGTCAGCCCCTTCTGATCCTCAACGATTTCATCGGCCCCCAGACCTGGCGTCCCTTCATGGACACGCTGGCGCAGACCCATGACGTCATTCTGCCGCAACATCCGGGGTTTGGCGCGCAGGCCCTGCCCGATTGGCTCGACAATGTCTCCGATCTCGCCAATTTCTACCTCGATTTCATGGACGCCCTCGGGCTGGCGCATGTGAAGCTGCTGGGCCTGGGCTGCGGCGCCTGGATCGCGGCGGATCTGGCGACGCGCAACCCCGCCCATGTTGACAGCCTCGTCCTGAGCGCCCCGGCGGGCCTCTACCTGAAGGGGGTCCCGCAGATCGATCCCTTCCTGATGAGCGAAGAGGAGGTGGTGCGCAGCCTCTTCCACAACGCGGCCCTGGCTGAGCCCATCGTCGCCGAGGTCATGGCGCCGGAGCTGGAAGACGCCCGCCTGCAGAATTACGAAGTCAATGCGCGGCTCACCTGGCAGCCGCGCCTGCATGATCCGGATCTGCGCAAATGGCTGCACCGGATCTCTCTGCCCACCCTGATCATCAATGGCGCCCATGATCGCCTCTTCCCATCGCCCTATGGGGAGGAATGGCGCAGGCTCATTCCGGGCTCGCGGCTGGAAGTGCTGGCTGACTGCGGGCACGCCCCGCAGCTCGAAGCGTC
>CAMDOY010000334.1 GCA_945903655.1 Rhizobium sp. Q54
GCAGACGTGCTCGCAGCCATTCCAAACCCCGGGCGGGATAATCCCGTTCCGGTGGGCGGCTTCATTCAGGAATGGTGGGCGGCATCATCCCGTTATGGTGGGCGACATAATCTCGGAATCGTGGGCGGCTTCGTCAGGAATCAGCAGCCCGATGACACAAATCCATCGGCCTGTACGGCTCGCGACCTAGGCGGCATCAAATCGTGATGCCTGGCAGCATCGACGGGATTCGCAGGTTTTGCTCCGATTTCATCACGATAAACGGAGTTCCTGGGACTTCGGGGAGAAACAGGCTGTGAACTTCCACATTATTGTTTTTCGGTAGGTCGGGAGAAAATATCCAATTTTCACGGCCAGTCACTGGTTTTCACGATCATCGCCCACCAGCGAAGCAGTCTTGGCTAGACAATGCCCAGACATGATCTTAGCTTTTTGCAGCATAATTGACCTGGGCGTGACCATTGTTCATTTTTATGGATATTATTGACTTTTACGAGAAATATGAACATATGGCTGGTCGAGGGGATAGCCATCATGTCAGAGACATCAACCGCCAAGGCGCTTGATCGCAAGGACCTTACAGGACCTGCTTTACGGACCTTTTTCCGCATTGCAGAGGTTTGGAGCCTCAAAGAACAGGAACAGATGCGCCTGCTTGGGCTTGAGAGCCGGTCCACATTCCAATCGTGGAAGCGCGGTGCAGTCGCGGCCGTTCCCAAGGATACTCTGGAGCGCATCTCCTACATCCTGGGCATATACAAAGGACTGCAAATCCTTCTCCCCAAGACTGCAGATCAGTGGGTACGTAAGCCTAACAAGGCAGGGATCTTCGGTGGACGTTCCGCCATTGAACGAATGGCTTCCGGCAATGTCTCGGATCTTTATGTCGTGCGCCAATACATTGATGCGCAGCGCGGATAATGGCGGCAATCCCCAAAACACACGTAGCTTGGCGTCCTTGCTTCCGGATCGTGCCGAGCAGATTCCCGCCGATCAGTCTGTTTGAAGACGTCACCGATCCCCGCGATCTCGAAGCCATCTATCAGATCGAAGCAATGACGAACGACCGACTCCGGGAGGAGGTTGGCGACATCTCCCTTGTTGCGCCGGAGGATCGGGCCTCTGGTCCCGGCACGACGCCAATTATGGCTGCATTTACGCACCTAAACCCAGAAGGAGATCGCTTCACAAACGGCGACTATGGGGTTTTTTACGCCAGCTTGACAGTGGAGACGGCCGTTGCTGAGACCCGCTACCATCGTATCAGGTTCCTCCAGGCAACTGATGAACCAGCACAAGAACTCGACATGCGTGTCTATGCCGTCGATCTGAATGGCGAGTTCCATGACATCCGCCAGATGCGAGAAAGTCACGCTGCTTATTACCACCCCAGCAGTTACGGCATGTCGCAGGCACTCGCCACTGAACTCCGGGACGATGGATCCAACGGAATTCTATATCTGAGCGTGCGTCATGAAGGTGGCGAGTGCGCAGCTGTGTTCCGCCCGCGCCTTCTGTCAAATTGTCGCCAGGAGCGCCATCTCTGCTATTTTTGGGACGGCAAGAAGATAGTCACGATTTATGAAAAGAGGGACTTCGCCTGACGTCTGGTTGTGGTCGTCTCTACCCGGCGGGCCCCATCGAAAACCTGCGCGCTTGCCCCCAATTTAACCTCCCCGCAGGACCCCGAAGGGTTTCTCGGCTCTCCGCCAAGCGAGTTCAGTTCGCGTCCCCCTTCCCCCGCCAAAAACCCCTTTCTTATCAATCCCTAACGTTCCCCAACGTCCCATCAGAAGACTGATTTCATTGGGCTTTCGCCCCCTTTTGCGTCCGGGGACGTTCGAGCGGTCCCCCTTGCGTACCCCCTCCTTCGGGCGCTAGAATAGGGGACAGATTAGGGGATGAAGGGAGCCGATATGGCCGGGCGCGAATTGTCAGCCGCTTTCCTGAGAGCCGCCAAGCCGGGGCGCTATTGCGACGGCGACGGGCTCTATCTGCTGGTCAAGAAGACCGGCAAGCGGTTCTGGGTCTTTCGGTACAAGGTCAACGGCGGCAAGCCACGGGAAGCCGGACTGGGGCGCGCCGGTGAGGGCCGAAACTGCGTTCGCCTGGCTGAAGCCCGGGAGAAGGCGTCGGAGCTTTTCCGGCAGGTGAAGGCCGGGATCGACCCCCTGGCCGCCCGAGACGCCGCTTTGGCCGCGAGCAAGGCCGCCCAGCAGGATGCGGCGCGCAAGGGGATCACCTTTGGCGAGGCCGCCAGACGCTACATCGACGCCCATGCCGCCAGCTGGCGAAACGCCAAACATGCGGGCCAGTGGACCGCCACCATCGAGACCTACGCCCTGCCCTTTCTGGGCGAGGTTCCGGTGTCGGAGGTCAGCACCACCCATGTCCTTGCGGCCATCGAGCCGATCTGGACCACCAAAGCGGAGACCGCGAGCCGCCTGCGGGGGCGCATCGAGAGCATTCTGGACTACGCCAAAGCTCGGGGCTGGCGCGCCGGGGAGAACCCGGCCTCCTGGAAGGGCCACCTCTCGCTAACCCTGCCCGCCCGCTCGAAGGTGGCGAAGGTCAAGCATCATGCCGCGCTCGCCTGGACCGAGACGGGAACATTCATGACGGCATTGCGGCTCCAGAAGGGCGTCGGCGCCCACGCGCTGCATTTCGCGATCCTGACCGCCGCCCGCAGCGGCGAGGTGCGCGGGGCCTGCTGGCGGGAGATCGACCTTGTGGGCGCGACATGGACCATTCCGGCCGAGCGCATGAAAGCCGGCCGGGAGCATCGCGTGCCCCTGTCCAAGCAAGCTCTGGCCGTCCTAGCGGACATGTCGGAAGCCCGCACAAGCAACGACCCCGCCGCCCTGGTCTTCCCCGGCCAAGGCGAAACCCGCCCCTTGTCCGACATGAGCCTGACCGCCGTCCTGCGCCGCATGGAGCGCGGCGACCTGACCGCCCACGGTTTCCGCAGCACTTTCAAGGATTGGGCTGCGGAGTCGACCGCCTATCCCCCCGAACTCTCGGAAATGGCGCTCGCCCATACCATCGGCAGCAAGGTGGAGGCGGCCTACCGTCGCGGCGACCTGTTTGAAAAGCGCCGACAGTTGATGGCTGATTGGGGGGCCTATTGTGGTCCGGTTATGGTGGACGAGTGATCAGGGGCGAGTCGCGTCTGATTGTAGAAAAATTACAATAATAAATGCACTTACAGCTCCCTGTTGATTATTGAGTTGAAGATTCTCACCATGCCTGGACCCATCATAGAGCGCGGCAATCTGGAGAAAGCAGAACCTCTGCCGATGAAAATCGACGACGTCATCTGCTGCCCCGCGCGGCCTTTCGCGGCTTAGGTGACCCCGGACATGACACTTGTTCATATTTCCAGTCATTCGTGACTTTCGGGATAAATATGAACATCTATCCGGTTGAGGGGAGAGCCATCATGTCAGGGACATCGACCGTCAAGGCGCTTGATCGCAAGGATCTGACCGGACCAGCCGTGCGGACGTTCTTCCGCATTGCGGAGGCCTGGAGCCTCAAGGAGCAGGAGCAGATGCGCCTGCGCGGGCTCGAAAGTCGCTCCACCTTTCAATCATGGAAGCGGGGCGCCGTGGCCTCCATTCCCAAGGACACGCTGGAGCGCATCTCCTACATCATGGGAATCTACAAGGGGCTGCAGATCCTTCTTCCCAAGACGGCGGACCAGTGGGTGCGCAAGCCTAACAAGGCTGGAATCTTCGGAGGACGTTCCGCAATTGAGCGCATGGCTTCGGGCAATATCGCGGACCTCTATGTCGTGCGCCAATACATTGATGCGCAGCGCGGCTAATGGCGGACATCCCCAAGACATTGATCGATTGGCGTCCCTGCTTCCGGATCGTGCCGAGCAGATTCCCGCCGATCAGTCTGTTTGAGGCCGTCACCGATCCCCGGGATCTCGAAGCCGTTTATCAGATCGAGGCGCTGACGAATGAGCGCATTCGGCAGAACGTTGGCGATATCTCCCTGGTTGCGCCCGAGGATCGGGTCTCTGGTCCCGGCACGGCGCCCATCATGGCGGCGTTTACGCACCTGAACCCCGAAGGCGACCGCTTCACGAACGGCGATTATGGCGTTTTTTACGCCAGCCTGACAGTACAGACGGCCATTGCCGAGACCCGCCACCATCGGATCCGGTTCCTGCAAGCGACTGATGAGCCAGCACAAGAGCTCGACATGCGTGTCTATGCGGTCGATCTGAATGGCGAATTCCCTGACATCCGCCAGATGCGTGAAAGCCACGCCGCTTACTACCACCCGAGCAATTATGGAATGTCGCAGGCGCTGGCCGCAGAACTCCGGGACGATGGCTCCAACGGTATCGTTTATCTCAGCGTTCGTGATGAAGGTGGCGAGCGCGCAGCCGTGTTCAGCCCGCGCCTTCTGTCCAATTGCCGCCAGGAACGCCATCTCTGCTATGTCTGGGACGGCAAGAA
>CAMDOY010000335.1 GCA_945903655.1 Rhizobium sp. Q54
CATGTATGTGGGCCTCATCTGCATCGCGGTGCTGGGCCTCGTCTTCACGCTGCTGCTCAACGAGCTCGAGCGTCTGATCGTGCCGTGGAAATCCTCGCGCTGATCGTCTACAAAGTTCGTGAACTTGCGAAGGGGCGGGTCTTCCGCCCCTTTTGCTTTGGAGACATGCGGTGACTGACGGGGCGGGCGCTAAAGCAAATTCGGGCTATGCAGCCTTCGCCCACCGCGATTTCCGCTTTCATTGCACGGCGCGGCTGCTGTTTGGCGTGGCCTTGTCCATGCAGACCGTGGCGGTGGGCTGGTATGTCTATGCGGTGACGAACAGCGCGCTGGCGCTCGGCATTTCCGGCCTCGCCTCGTTTCTGCCCGCAGCCCTGCTGGCCCTCTTTGCGGGCCATTTCGCCGACACCCACAATCGCCGCCGCATCGTCGCCGTCTGCTTCGCCTGTTGCGCGCTGGGCGCCTTTGGCCTGCTGGTCCTCGTGATGTCGGGGACCACAAATGTGTTGCTGATCTATGCCTGCCTGCTGGCGGTCGGCTCCGGACGCGCCTTCGCCAATCCCGCCTCGCAGGCGCTCACCGCCAATGTGGTGCCCAAGGAGCATTTCACCAATGCGGTGACCTGGTATTCCTCCGCCTGGTCCACCTCGCGCATCATTGGCCCGGCGCTGGGCGGGTTGCTCTATGTGCTGGGCCCCGTGGCGCCCTTTCTGGTCTCCTGCCTCTTCTTCGCCGCCGCCAGCCTCTGCGTGACCCTGCTCTCCGTCTCCACGCGCCCCCAGGGCGGACGTGGGCCGATCACCTGGGAAACCCTGAGCGCGGGCCTGCGCTTCATCCGTTCCCGGCAGGTGATCATCGGGGCCATTTCGCTCGATCTGGTGGCCGTGCTCTTTGGCGGGGCGACCGCGCTGCTGCCCATCGTCGCCAAGGATATCCTGCAGGTGGACGCCTGGGGGCTTGGCCTGTTGCGCTCGGCCCCGGCGCTGGGCGCCATCGCCATGGGCGCCTGGCTCGCCCATTCCCCGATCCGGGGCAGGGCGGGCAAGACCATGCTGATCGCGGTCGCCATCTATGGCCTCTCCATCGTGGGCTTTGGCCTGTCGGGCACGCTGATCCTCTCCATGCTGATGCTGGCCATGAGCGGCGCGGCGGACCAGATCAGCGTCGTCATCCGCCACACCATGGTGCAGGCCGAAACCCCCGACGAGATGCGCGGTCGGGTCGCGGCGGTGAACGGCATTTTCGTCAGCGGCTCGTCGGATCTGGGTGAATTCGAATCCGGCGTCACCGCCTGGTGGTGGGGAACCGTGCCCGCCATCGTGGTTGGCGGCGCCGCCACCGTGGGCTTCGCGGCCCTGTGGGCGATCATTTTTCCGCAATTGCGGGACAGGGATCAGCTGGTGGGTAAGTAGAGCTCAAGGTCGGGCTTTGATATTGTCAATTGTGAATTGACGCATTACAGAGCGGGCGACTCTTGGAAAGCCCCCATGCCCATGAAGAACCCGCCCCATCCCGGCCTTGGCCTGCGCGACGATCTGGAGGCGCTTTGCCTCTCCGTCGCTGGCGCCGCCGTGGGGCTAGGGGTCACGCGGCAGCAGCTTTACAACGTGCTCAAAGGCAAGAGCGCCATCTCGCCTGATATGGCGCTGCGGCTGGAGAAGGCGCTGGGCGGCACGGCGGAGGGCTGGCTGACCCTGCAGACCGCCTATGATCTGGCGCAGGCGCGGCTGCGCATGGTCGATCTGCCCATCAATCCGCTCGCGCCCAAAGTCGCCTGAGCCGGGTCAAAGCGCCGCAAACCCGTCCGTCGCCTCGATCAGCTTGCGCATGGTGCCGGGCTCCATGGTGGCGTGGCCGGCGTCGTCCACGATTTCCAGCCGCGAGCCCGCCCATGCCTGATGCAGCTCGAAGGCGGTGGTGGGGGGCGTCACCATGTCGTAGCGGCCCTGCACGATCACCCCGGGCAGACCCTCCAGCACGCTGGCCCGCCGCAGAAGCTCGCCATCGGGCATGAAGCAATCGTTGACGAAATAATGGGTCTCGATCTCCGCCAGCGCCAGCACATGGGTGTCGCTGGCCGCATAGGTCGAGCGGCGCGGCGCCATGGTCAGCAAGGAGGCCTCCCAGGCGCACCAGGCGCGGGCGGCGGCGATGCGCGGGCCCTCATCCGAGCCCCAGATCAGCTCGTGATAGGCGCTGAGCATATCGCCGCGCCGCTCGGGCGCCACCGGCGCCAGAAACCGCCGCCAGCCCTCGGGAAACATCTGGGAGGCCCCGAACTGGTAGAGCCAGTCCACCTCGCTCTTGCGGGCGCTGAACACGCCGCGCAGCACCAGCGCGCCCACCCGCGCGCGATGCAACTGGGCATAGCGCAGCCCCAGCGCCGCGCCCCAGGACCCGCCGAGCACCAGCCCCCATTGCGGCACGCCCAGCAGCACCCGCAGGCGCTCGATATCATCCACCAGATCCTGCGTGGTGTTAGCCTCGCAACGCTTCACAAAGCGCGAGCGCCCGCAGCCCCGCTGGTCAAACAGCACGATGTTGTAGCGCGCGGGATCGAACAGCCGCCGATGGTCGGCGAAACAGCCGCCGCCCGGCCCCCCATGCAGGAAGAGCGCGGGTTTGCCTTCGGGGTTGCCGCAGGCTTCCCAATAGATGGAATGGCCGGCGCCGACGTCCAGAAAGCCGGTCTCGCGTGGGGTGATGGAGGGATACAGCATGGCTCAGGCGTTGCGCGCCCCCTCCACCTTGCCCAGCGCCGAACTGGTGGGGAAGACCAGCGACTTGATCACCACCGGCACGGCGCCCGAGGTTTCCAGCAGGGCGCCGATGTCGATGAAGTCGAACTCCTTCAGCACGATGCCGTCGATGGAGACGATGGGGTTGGGGAGTTTCGCCTCCTCCAGCGCATGGATGCCCACGAGGCCGCCGATGTCGCCATCGCCCACCAGAATCAGCGGATGGCCCTTGGCCAGATGCACGCTCATGCCCTCCGCCACGCCCCGGCAGAAATCATCCAGCCTGCGGAAGGTGGCCGAGCCGCCCCAGCGATAGCACAGGGCCACCGGCTGCTCGCCCTCATGCAGATCAAGCCGCCGCAGGGCCGTGCGCACGCCCTGGGCGATGGCCGCCACATCCAGCGCTTCATCCTCCAAAGGCAGGTCCGGCGTGATGACCGGCGCGTTGCGCAGGGGCAGGATTTCCAGCGGGGAGACGAAGATCGTGCTGCCGCTGACCTGGATCGTATATTGCGAGGCGCCCACAACGGTGGCGCGGATGCCCTCGTCGGGACGGGCGATGCGCACATCCCACTGGTCCACGCGCGCCTTGATGGCGCGGGCGAGCAGGGGCCCGAGATCGCCGAACTGCCCTTCCTCCCGATTGTAGATATATTCGGACACGCCGCCCGAGAAGGTCACGACCTCCGGCTTGCGCGCGTTGCGCAGCGGATCAAGCCGCAGCAGGGAGGCCGTCTGCGGGCTGAGGGAGGTTTGCGAAATCGCCTCGAAGAGCCGATCGGCCATGCGCGCCACCATCAGCTCCAGATCCGCCTTGGCGGGCGTGGATCCGATCTCGATGGCAAGACCCACCTCAGCCGCAAAGCGCCGTCCGGCCTCCTCGAGCCGCGTCACCTTGCCCGCCGCGTCGAAGGCCACGATGCGCGCGCCCACGTCCACGGCGGTCATCTCGGCGACTTCGCCCGCTTCGCAGACCGCGACCTTGGAGGTGCCGCCGCCGATGTCGATATTCATCACCCGCAGGTTCTCGCGGATGGAGCGGGCCGCCGCGCCCGAGCCGAAGGCGGCGAGCGTGGTCTCCAGCCCGTCGCCCGCCGACACCGAGACGAACTTGCCGGTCTGCGCCGCAAAGAGATCGCCAATGGCCCGCGCATTGGAGCGCCGCACCGCGACCCCCGTGAGGATCAGCGCGCCCGTGTCGATGGCGGCGGGGTCGAGGCCCGCCAGCTCATATTGCCTGTCGATGAAGCGCCCCAGCGCCACGGCGTCGATGCTGGTGTCATCCGCATAGGGGGTCAGCAGCACATCGGATTCATGCACGATCTCGCGTTGGGAGACGATGTAGCGATTGTCGAGCCGCTCCAGCACGAGGCGCGAGAAGACGAGGTGGGAGGTGGAGGAGCCGATGTCGACGCCCACGCTCACGAGGCGGATCTCATCCTCCTCCTCGAGACTGCGCCGCACATTGGAAAAGAATACACGCCCGCCCACGGGTTCTTCGGTCATGGCTGGAACTCCCTGCTGGGGTTCTTTTGGCGGCAAGGGCGGGGCTTGGCAAGGGTGGGGCGTGGGGCAGTCGGCATTCGGCAGTCGGCAGTGGTGATGGGCTACGGGCCTATCCCGCCCAGTCCGTCACCATCAACCCCGGCACGCGCTCGAACTCCCGGCGGTTCAGGGTGACGAGGGCGGCGCCCCGGCGTCGGGCTTGCGCGGCTATGAGCAGGTCATAA
>CAMDOY010000336.1 GCA_945903655.1 Rhizobium sp. Q54
TAGGACAGGCGCCGGAGCCTGCGCCGCAGGATCTCGTTGCGGATGCCCATGAGGTGCAGGCAGAGGAACAGCAGGCTCGCCCCCACCGCCATGACCAGCAGCGGCCAGAGCATGGTGGGATGGATGGCGGGCCCGCCCATGCGCAGCACCGAGGCGGGCTGGTGCAGGGTGTTCCACCAATCCACGGAGAATTTGATGATGGGGATATTGACCACGCCCACCAGGGTCAGAATCGCCGCCGCGCGCGCCGCCTTCAGCGGCTCCTCGATGGTGTTCCACAGGGCGATCAGGCCGAGATAAATGAGGAACAACACCAGCACCGAGGTGAGCCGCGCGTCCCAGACCCACCAGGTCCCCCACATGGGCTTGCCCCAGAGCGAGCCCGTCACAAGGCAGATGAAGGTGAAGCCCGCCCCCAAGGGCGCCGCCGCCTGCTGGGAAGCGTCCGCCAGCGGATGGCGCCAGACCAGCGTACCCAGCGCCGAGAGCGTCATCACCGTATAGACGAACATGGAGAGCCAGGCGGCGGGGACGTGGATATACATGATCCGCACGGTCTCGCCCTGCTGGTAGTCCGCAGGCGCCATCAGGAAGGTCATGTAGAGGCCCGCGCCAAGCGTCAGCACGGTCGCGCCCCAGAGCCAGGGCAGGACGGCGGCGACGAGGCGCAGGAAAAAGGTGGGGTTGGCGTACTTGAGCATGCTTGTCCCTAACGCCGGGTGGGCGCGCTGGCAATGGAACCCCATCAGCCCCCGCTGCGCAAGGCCGCCGCCGCCGCAAAGGGCGCCAGCGCCATGGAGGCGAGGCTGAGGGCGCACAAGATCAGGAAAGGCGTCAGGAAGGGCACGGTCCCCCCGCTCGCCGCCGAGGCCGCCGAGACGCCGAAGATCAGCACCGGCACGGTGAAGGGCAAGACGAGGATCGCCATCAGCAATCCACCCCGGCGCAGGCTCACCGTCAACGCCGCCCCAATGGCGCCAATGAAGGTGAGCGCAGGCGTCCCCGCCAAGAGGGAGGCCGTGACGCCCCAGAGCGCCTCCCCCTCCAGCGCCAGCATGAGGCCAAAGAGGGGCGCCGCCAGCACCAGCGGCAGGCCGGTGACGGCCCAATGGGCGAGACACTTCACCAGAACCACCACTTCCAAGGGGGTGTCGGCCATTTCCAGCAGATCGAGCGAGCCGTCCTCGTGATCGGAGAGAAACAGCCGGTCGAGGCCGAGCAGGGTCGAGAGCAGCGCGGCGATCCACAAAATCGCCGGGCCGATGCGCGCCAGCAGGTTTAGGTCCGGCCCGATGGCGAAAGGCACGATGGTCACGAGAATGAGAAAGAACACGACGCCCATGGCGCCGCCGCCGCCCGCCCGATTGGCCAGCCGCAACTCGCGGGCAAACAGGGCTACGAAAGCCTTCATGGCGCGCCCCCCAACCGCAGCTCCCGCGCGGGCAGGCCCAGATCCCCATGGGTCGCCGCCACGATGAGACCGCCCGCCGCCAGATGATCCTTCATCAAGCCCGCGAGCCGCACCTGCGAGGCGGCGTCGAGCGCCGTGGTGGGCTCATCCAGCAGCCAGAGCGGACGCGGGGCGACCAGCAGACGGGCGATGGCGACGCGCCGCCGCTGGCCTGCGGAGAGATAGGAGACCGGCAAATCAGGCGCGTGATTCATCGCGACTCGCTCCAGCGCCGCCTGCGGATCGAGGCCCGGATCGCCCATGGCGAGCATGGCGGACCAGAATTCGAGATTTTCTCGCGCGGTCAACGCGCCCTTCAAGGCCTCGGCATGCCCGAGGTAATGGGCGGCCTGACCGGGCGACTCAACGCCCACCCCCCGCAGGGTGAGGGTCCCTGCAGCGGGCGCCAGCAATCCCGCCAGAACGCGCAAAAACGTTGATTTTCCGGCCCCGTTGGGCCCCGTGACGAGCAGCGCCTCGCCGCCCTTCAAACTGAAGGTGAGTCCTTCAGCCAGCCGCCGTCCGCCCCGCGCAAGGGCGAGGTCATGGGCGTCCAGACGAAGGTCGACAGAGAAAACCACTGAAATGCTCGCATCTTTGGCTTTAGTTCGTGTAGCCCCGCAGGATAAAATTATCTATAACGCCGCCGATCCTTTCTTCACCACCGCAAACGAACCGGGGCCAGCACATGTCTCTCGACAGTTTCAAATGCCGCAAAACGCTCACCGTGGGCACCAAGACCTACCATTACTTCTCGCTCAAGGTCGCCGAGAAGAATGGCCTCAAGGGCATCTCCCAGCTTCCCTATTCCATGAAGGTGCTGGTCGAGAACCTCCTGCGCTTCGAGGACGGCCGCTCGGTCACCAAGGCCGACATCGAGGGTTGCGCCACATGGCTGGTCAATCGCGGCAAGGGTGGCGAGCAGGAAATCGCCTTCCGTCCCGCGCGCGTGCTGATGCAGGACTTCACGGGCGTGCCCGCCGTGGTGGATCTGGCCGCCATGCGTGACGCCGTGACCAAGCTCGGCGGCAAGGCCGAGAGCGTCAACCCGCTGGTCCCCGTCGATCTCGTGATCGACCATTCGGTGATCGTGGACGAGTTCGGCAACGCCAAGGCCTTCAAGAAGAACGTGGATCTCGAGTATCAGCGCAACGGCGAGCGCTATCAGTTCCTGAAGTGGGGCCAGGGCGCCTTCAAGAACTTCTCGGTCGTGCCCCCCGGCACCGGCATCTGCCATCAGGTGAACCTGGAATATCTCGCCCAGACCGTCTGGACGAAGAAGGAAAAGTACACCCCCAAGCGCGGCAAGGCCTCCACGGTGGAAGTCGCCTATCCCGACACGCTGGTGGGCACTGATTCGCACACGACCATGATCAACGGCCTGGCGGTTCTGGGCTGGGGCGTGGGCGGCATCGAGGCCGAGGCCTGCATGCTCGGCCAGCCCCTCTCCATGCTGCTGCCCGAAGTCATCGGCTTCAAGCTCACCGGCAAGCTGAAGGAAGGCGTTACCGCCACCGATCTGGTGCTGACCGTCACCCAGATGCTGCGCAAGAAGGGCGTCGTCGGCAAGTTCGTCGAGTTCTTCGGCCCCGGCCTCAATGATCTCAGCCTCGCCGACCGCGCCACCATCGGCAACATGGCGCCGGAATATGGCGCGACCTGCGGCTACTTCCCCGTCGACAGCGAGACCCTCGACTTCCTCACCAACTCGAACCGCAAGACGGCTCGCGTGGCGCTCGTCGAGAAATACGCCAAGGCCCAGGGCCTGTTCCGCACCGCCAAGTCGCCCGATCCGGTCTTCACCGACACGCTCGAGCTCGATCTGGCCTCCGTCGTGCCCTCCATGGCTGGCCCCAAGCGTCCCGAAGGCCGTCAGGCCCTTGAAGACGTGGCGAAGGTCTTCGAGGCGGCGATGGAGACCGAGTATCGCAAGGGTGACGAGATCACCAAGCGCTTCCCGGTCCCCGGCAAGAAGTTCGATCTGGGCCATGGCGACGTGACCATCGCGGCCATCACCTCCTGCACCAACACCTCCAACCCCAGCGTGCTGATCGCGGCGGGCCTTCTGGCGCGCAATGCGGTGGCCAAGGGCCTGCGCTCCAAGCCCTGGGTGAAGACCTCGCTGGCGCCGGGCTCGCAGGTCGTGGGCGAATATCTCGCCAATGCGGGCCTGCAGAAGGAACTCGACAAGCTCGGCTTCAACCTGATCGGTTACGGCTGCACCACCTGCATCGGCAACTCCGGCCCGCTGGCGGAAGAGATCTCCCAGTCGATCAACGACAACGGCACCATCGCCGCCGCCGTGGTCTCGGGCAACCGCAACTTCGAAGGCCGCATCAACCCGGACGTGCAGGCCAACTACCTGGCCTCGCCTCCCCTCGTCGTCGCCTATGCGCTGGCTGGCAATGTCCATATGGACCTGACCACCGAGCCGCTGGGCAAGGGCAAGGACGGGCAGGACGTCTATCTTAGGGATATCTGGCCCACCTCCAAGGAAATCGCGGCCTTCATCAAGAAGTTCGTGACCAAGAAGGTCTTCAAGCAGCGCTATGCCGACGTGTTCAACGGCGATGCGAACTGGCGCAAGGTGAAGACGCCCATGAGCGAGACCTTCCAGTGGAGCATGAACTCCACCTATGTGCAGCATCCGCCCTATTTCGAGGGCATGACCATGACCCCCGACCCCATCGAGGACATTGTCGATGCGCGCATTCTCGCGCTCTTCGGCGACAAGATCACCACCGACCACATCTCGCCCGCGGGCTCCATCAAGCTGGCCTCCCCGGCTGGCACATGGCTGACCGAGCGCCAGGTGCGCGAGCCCGACTTCAACCAGTACGGCACGCGGCGCGGCAACCATGAAGTGATGATGCGCGGCACCTTCGCCAATATCCGCATCAAGAACTTCATGAACAAGAAGGCGGATGGCAATGTGGCCGAAGGCGGCCTCACCACCCATTATCCCT
>CAMDOY010000337.1 GCA_945903655.1 Rhizobium sp. Q54
CGGGCGGCGCCACCAGCGCGTACCAGACCGTCAGCACGAAGTCCTCGGGATAACCCAACTCCCGAAAGGTCGGCGCATCCGGCGCGTCAGGCGAGCGGGCCTGCGAACCGACCGCGAACATCTTGAGTTTGCCTTCCTTGTACCAGGGAAGAATATTGGCGAGCGGCGCCATGAAGAGGTCGATGTCGCCCCTCAGCAGGGCCTGCGTGGCGGGTTCCGCGCCATTGAAGGGCACATGAACCATCTGCGTTCCCGTGAATTTCTCCAGCAGCAAAACCGCCATGTGATTGCCGCCGCCGACGCCTTGACTGCCATAGTTGATCTTGCCCGGATTGGCCTTCGCGTAATCGATGAACTCCTTCATCGTCCGCGCCGGAAAATCACCGCGCACGCCCATCACGAGGGGCTGGCTGGAGATCATGGAGACCGACCTGAAGGCTTGCGGATCATAGCCCATCGTCTTGTGCGTGAGTTGGTTGAAGACGAGGGGCGAATTGGGCGTGATCAGCAGCGAATAGCCATCGGGTTTCGCGCGCGCGATATTGGTCGCGGCGAGCATGCCCATGGCGCCCGGTTTCGGCTCGATCACAAAGGGATGGCCGCTCTTGCGCTGGATCACATCGCTGATCAGGCGCAACTGAACCTCCATGCCGCTGCCCGCCGTGGTGGGCGTCAGAATATTGATCGGCCGGTTCGGATAGCCCGCCTGCGCCAGGCTGGCGAAGGCCCCGAAGGCGACGCCCAAAACCGCCAACAGGGCGACGCCTGCGGCTCGAACAGCACAAACACCACCGATCATCTCAAAGTCCCCCCGATAGCTGCCCTCGTGTGTTAAACGGCAAGACCGTTTTTCCGAGATTCCACGTCAAGATAACTACTTTTTCCCTTTTGATGGCAAGCGGAAAAAACCAGCGCGCAGGCGCAGCTCTGCTCGCCAATCATTCTTTCTCGATGTTGTTTTCTTCGGCGACCCGGGTCCATGTTGTTGTTTCGCGCGCCAGCATGTCCGCCAGTTCCCGCCGCGATCCGCCCCCGGGATCAACGCCGATCAACTTGAATCGCTCCTGCACCCTGGGATCCCGGAACAGGGCGTTGAAATGAAGATTGAGCTCGTCGCTGATCTCCGCAGGCATGCCAGGCGGCCCCATGATCACGGACCAGACCGTCAAAATAAAATCCTCGGGATAACCAAGCTCCCGAAAGGTGGGCACGTCCGGAACATCCTTTGCGCGCTCCTGCCCACCAACGGCGAAGATCTTCAGTTCCTTGTTGCGATAGGACGGCAGCAACACCGCCAATGGCGCCATGAAGAAATCCACCTCGCCTTTCAAAAGTCCCTGCGAGGCCGGACCTGCGCCGGGAAAAGGCACATGCTTGAGATCCGTGCCGGTGTATTTCCCAAACAACATGGCGGCCATATGGTTGCCACCGCCGACACCCTGACTGGCGTAATAGGTCTTGCCCGGCTTGGATTTCGCATAGGCGATGAGATCGCTTAGGGTCGCGCCGGGCATGTCGCCGCGCACGCCCATGACAAGGGGCTGTTCGCCAAGCCGAACGATGGGCGTCAGTCTGTTCGCCTCATAGGTCAGCGACTTGCGCGTGAGCGGGTTGAACACCATGGGCGAATTGGGGGAGGCCAGAAGGGTGTAGCCATCGGGCGGCGCCCGATAGACATAAGTGGCGCCGGTCGATCCCATGGCGCCGGGTTTATTGGTGATGATGAGGGACTGTCCCGTGCGCTCGCGGAAACCATCGGCTAGAATGCGCACCTGCAACTCGACGCTGCCGCCTGCAGCGCCCGGATTGACGATCGTGATGGGCTTTGAGGGATAGCGACCCTCGCCCTCGCTCCATGCCGGAAAACTGACAAAAAAGGTCAGGAAGCTTAAACAAATCGAACACAAAGCGCGCGTCATTGTTCCGCTCCCAAGCATATTCGTCAGTTTCGATCTGACCTTTGTCGGCAGCATCGCATAGATGAAAGAGCCGATCAAGCAACTGCCTTTGACACTCCAGCGCGCGACAAACGCAGGGCCGTGGCCCCATGGAATTTGGCTGGTCAAAGCCCATCGCTCTTCGTAATATCCCTCTGAAGAGCCGCCAGAACGGCGCCGCGCCAAAGGGAGGAAGAAAGCCATGCACGCCCATGATCGGTTCGTCGACACACGGATGGGCCGCCTGCACTATCTGGAGGCGGGGTCGGGCCCCCCGCTCATTCTCGCCCATTCCAACGGCGCATCGGCCTATGAATATGAATTCGTCATCGATGAACTCGCCAAGCGCTACCGCGTGATCGCATGGGACATGCCGGGCCAAGGCGACAGCGACAAGCCCCCGCGTTTCTTTTCGGCGCACGACCACGCCGATGCGGTGGTCGCCCTGATGGACGCGCTCGGCATCCAGAAAGCGAGCGTCGCTGGTTCTTCCGTGGGAGGCTCCATCGTGATCGCCCTGGGGGCGCGGCATGCGGCGCGCATGGAGCGGGTCTTCATCGTCGAATACCCCATCCGGACGGAGCAGGGCTGGGCGGAGGGCTGGGCGCGCACGGAAAAGATATGGACCAACACGCCGCAAACCATGGAGGTCGTGAGCCCCCGCATGCGGGCGGGCAAAGCGACGCCCGCCTTCCTCGAACGCTGGAACATTGATCGCGCCAAGGCCGGCCCGAAGACTTGCCTCAACGCCATGTGGGCGATGCGACTGCATGACGTGATGGCGGATCTGGCCACCCTGACGGCGCCCGCCATGGTGATCTACGGCTCCAAGGGACCGGCGATCCAGACGCGCGCGGCCATGGAAAAAGCGCTGCCCAAAGCGCCGATCTTTGTTTGTGAGGATTGCGGCCATTTCCCGATGGTCGATGACCCCGCGTCCTTTATCGCGGCGATTGATCAGGGTTTCGCCACGCTGGGCTGAGGCGCCCCTCCATCAAAGAGCCAGGCTGCGGCGGCGACAACGCCACAGCTTCTTTCGCCTTTGTAAAGCAAGGCTGCGCGTGGCCCGAATGAGGCGCCGCCCCCGTTTCAGTTCAACTTGACGGCGGCGATCCGCTTCACCTCGTCCGGATTTTTGGCCGTCCAGTCCTTGTTGCCGACCACGGAAAATTCTCATCGTGCGGCCCTCAGTTCAATGCAAAGCGCGTCACGCGCTCAACAAATGCTTCCGGTGTTTCGTTTTGCGGCGAATGCCCCGCATTGGGATTGGTTTCAAACGTGCAACCGGGAATGAGCTTCGCATAGACATCGCAACATGCAGCGCTGACCAGGCGATCTTGTGAGCCATGCAATATCAGCGTTGGGCGATCTATGCCATACAGGCGATGCTTCAGCTTGAGATTGTGGATGTAGGGCTCCCACGCCGCCAATGCCATGGTTTCCTTGTTGCGCGCCAGAATGCGCAACTCTTCGTCACTCTGGCCCTCGACTATGAAACGCCCCTTCTCGGGGTTACCCATGGTCATCGCGTCCGGCTCAGCCTGGGGCGTGAGGAATTTATCGGGGATGTCGAACTTGTCGCGAGGTCCAACCTTGACGCCTACTGGCGCCACCAGCACTATGCGTGCGATGCGGGTTGTATTTCTGGTGGCGAGATCGGTGGCAACTCAGCCACCCAGCGATGGGGGAGGCCCTTCGCCGCCACGATGAACTTCCAGATCCACTTCGCCGATCTGCATTCGGCTCTGGGTAAGCGGCATCGCATCCTCCCTGCGCGGGCATTCAACGCCCGGTCGCAGGCGCAGATTGTCCGTCCATCCGCCCGCAGGGCAAGCGCCTCTTTCGCGTCATTTTGCCCCTACGCCCTCTACGGTCGATCCTTCCAGCCCGTCAGAATCTTTCCGGATTGAGAGTTTTCAGGATGCCGGTGGGCGACGCAGAGACCACCCATCAACCGCGTCAGGCAACAACGCGGTTGGCCATGTGTGGAACCCATCCGCAGTGACCCCAACGTCAAGCCACACGCGAAGACGACGCCCGCGCCAACGCATCTTCAATGGCCCGCGCCAGCATCTTACGGTCGAACGGTTTATGCAAAACCGGAGCATGCGCATATCGACCAAACGCGACATCGGCGTAGGCCGTGCAGAAAACAAAGGGTATGCCCTTGCTCAGCAACAGATCCGCCACTCGATAAGAAAGTTCACCCGAAAGGTTCACATCAAGAACGGCTAGATCAAAACCACCAGCTTCCGCTTTGGTCAGAGCATCACGCAGATGGCTTGCGACGCTCACAACTTCATACCCGAGCCTGGGCAGGAGTTGCTCGAGTCCCATAGCGATAAAGGGTTCGTCCTCCACCACGAGAATGCGACGGGCAGGTTTCGGTGGATCCTGGATTGTCATATGCTAGCGCTCCAGCCTCTTGTAACGGCGCAGTCACGGTTTGGCGACACGCTTCTCGTCCT
>CAMDOY010000338.1 GCA_945903655.1 Rhizobium sp. Q54
CCGATATTCCTGCGAGAGCTCATGGGAGGCGCTGACGAAAACGCCGGGCAACTCTTCGCTCACGATCTCCTTCACCCGCTGCTCATGGGCGGGGTTGCGATAGGAGTGCAGGAACATGATCGCGACGGCCTCGACGCCAAGCTCCCGAATTTTTGCGCAGACCTCCCGCGCATTGCTTTCATCGAGGGGCACATGAACATCGCCTTCGGCTGTCATGCGCTCGCGCACCTCGAAGCGCATGGAGCGGCGCACAAGCGGATCGTGTTTCTGGAAATAGAGATTGTAGGCGTCGGGCCTGTTGATGCGGCCAATTTCATAGACGTCGCGGAACCCCTCGGTCGTGATCAGTGCCGTGCGGGCGCCGGTGCGCTCCAGCATCGTGTTGATGGCGATGGTGGAGCCATGGAGAAACAGCGAGGCGTCGGCCACATCGGCGCCGGCTTCCGCGACGCCCGTGTTGATGCCCTCCACCAGATGGGCGGGCGTGGACAGGGTCTTGCCAAGCAGCAGCTTGCGCGTACGCGCATCAAAGGCCGCCACATCCGTGAAGGTGCCACCGATGTCCGAGGCAAGTCTGAGAGAGTGGCGCAGGGTTTGGCGCGCAGCGGGGCGCGACGCAGAGGTCATTTTTTTTGTCATTCACGTGATCTGTTCGAGAGGTGGCGAAGCCCACATGGCGCTTTCGTGCTTTGATCAGATCGCAGCCCGGTTGGCGGCGGCTTACTACAGAGCTCAAGAGGCCATAAGGACGTATTGCACTTTGCCGGAAAAACGCGCAAGTCTTGCCCCATGAAATCGCGGGCGTCAAGAAAGTCATGGGGGACTGGAGCCCCTGCAAATAGCCCCCCGTCAGGGGCGCACCTGGCGCGCCTGTGGGCGCAAGCCTCCGTGTTTTCGCCGGCCTTTGGGAGCTGTATGTGCGCAGGCGGCTTCCATTCACCCATTGACCCAAAGATGGTCGCAGAAGACCTGCTCATTTTTCTGGAAGACAAGTACCAAAAGGCCGACCAAACAAAGCTCGCCGCGTTTCTCGCCAAATCCCGGGGATGCGCGCAGGCTTTCGCTGACTGGCTGACAAGCCTTGATCACGAGCCCCTAGAGCAGTCAGCGCGCGCGCTTCTATTGGATGATCTTCAGAAAACACTGAGCACCATGACCAATGCGCCTGGTTTCACCTGCACCTGAAATGCGCGCTTTGCGGAGTGCTCTCGCGCAAACCAAGGGCGATCTGAAGGTCGCCCACTTTACATGGTGGGGCGACCATCCGGGCCGATCACGCCCTTGAAGGTGACATATCCGCCATCGATCAAAAGATCCGTCCCCGTCACGAAGGCTGCGTCATCCGAAGCCAGATAGGCTGCGCCAGCTGCGATATCCTCGACATCGCCGGGGCGGTTAAGAAGATGCTTTGGACCCTGCAACCGGCGGGCGTTTTCTTTCCCTCCGCTTCGCTGGCTTGAACGCTCGGTCAGTATGAAGCCAGGGGAGATTGTGTTCGCCCGGATTCCATCGCGCGCGAAGTCCATGGCCAACACTTGTGTAAAAGCGATGAGCGCGGCCTTGCTGCTGCAATAGGCGGCGCGGCCCGCCACATGAAGATGACCGAGTTGTGAGGCTATATTCACGATAGCGCCACCGCCGCTGTCTCGCATGCGTGGCGCAGCGTATTTGCACATCAGGAAAGCGCCGGTGAAATTGATGCGCAGGGCCTTCTCCCATTCTTCCAACGGCAATGTTTCCGCCGTGCCGTCAGGCGTGACCGCCGCCGCAGTGTTGACCAGCGTGGTCAGTCCCCCAAAGGCTCTGACGGCGCCTGCGACAGCTTCCTGAGCGCTGGCTGCATCGCCGACATCGACTTGCAGCGCTAGGGCCTCGCCACCGGACGCGATGATGTCAGATGCGGCTTTCTGCGCCTTCGCAACATCGAGATCGGCGATGGCCACCTTCGCTCCCTCTCGTGAAAGACGGCGGGCGATCGCGGAACCAATTTCGCCGCCGCCACCGGTGATCAGCGCGATACGTCCCGCCATTCGCGATGCGTTCATTCTTTTAACCCTCGATTACAGGCCACCTGTGGAAGCTGTTGCGAATAAGTTCTGCGGAACAGGCGCGGCGTTATCGCTCATTTCGGTGGATCACTGTGTCTGCCCCTGAGCGAAGATCTCCGAAATCTTTTCCACCGCATCCTTTGGCGCAGCGTACATTTCCGCGATGAACTTGGTGATTTCCGCGCCACTCCAGGCGGTATCGCATTTAAGTCGGGCGACCTGCGTGCATTCGCGCAGATATTCAGGATCCCGGAACATGGCGCTCATGGCGTCACGCAGCACCTGCACCTTTGCGGGATCAACGCCGGGCGGCGCCAGCATGGGCCTGCCCATCGCAATTCCCGCCTGCGCCACTTCCAGCAAACTGCGTTTCGCCGGATCCTTGATGAGGTCCATAGCGTAGGGCGCAGGAATATCAGGATCCCGCGTGGGGCCATAATAAACCAGCGCGCGGATCTTGCCTTGTTCGATCCAGCCGGGGAAGTCGGAGTTCAGCGCAGCCCAGAAAGGCGCGGCGTTACCGTCGTTCTCGCCTCTTTCCATCGCCATGAAACTCTCGCCTTGCGATTTGTAGCCCGGGATAATGCGGACCTTGAGGTCAAAGATGGCCGCCGCGACACGCGCCCAGAAGGCCGGTGTAGAGCCGGCGCCTGTGGCTGCAAGCACAAGTTCGCGATTGCGCGCTTCTTCAATCGTCTTCACTGGCACGGCGTGCCAGACAATGAAAAGGGAATTGTCCTTGTTCGGCGTTCCCAACCAATTGAATTTCTGCGCATCGAACTGGGCGAGCTTGTCGCCATAGAGGGGATTGAACGCGAGCGTATTGTTCACCAATCCGAGCGTCAGGCCTTCCTTCGGCGCAACGTTGTATAACCAGTTCATCGCGCGTAGGCCGCCGGCGCCTGGCATATTCTGCACGATGATGCTCGGCGCACCTGGAATGAAGCGTTGTAAATGCCTTGCGATGATACGTCCCGTTAAATCATAGGTGTTCCCGACGTCGCTCGAAACGACGAGCGTTATTTGTTTGCCAGCATAAAAATCAGCAGCCTTGACGCTGGCGCTCGCCAGCAGGCCGATTGCGACCAGATATGATAGTTTGAGCCATTTGCGTGAGAAAAGCATATCAAAGCTCCCGTGTTTTCACATCGCTGGTTCAGTTTCCCCAGATCTGGGGGGTGAGACTAGGCCTTCTGCGCCAGGGTCTGCCAAGAATGGTCTGAAAAGTAGGTCTCGGGCTCAGGTCTCATCGCTGGAGGCGAGGAGCGTCATCCCAGACCAAGGCTCGATGCGAGCATGATCGATGAGATGTCTCATGTCAGTTCCCCCTCCCGATCCATGTTATGGCGAAAACACGCCACGCATTTTTATGATGACAAGAAGGTTTTCGTCGAGCATCCCTGCCATAGGGCGACGCAAGCGACGCTTCTTGTCCTGTTCTGAGCACTATGGCATAAATTAAAAATTGAGCAATATGGTCAAGTAGCGCCTCAGCAGGGAGTGATCGCCTTCGTCGGTTCGGGTTGATCCGGGTCATTCGACGTCCGGGCTTCTCTTCTGGCGTCTTTCCTGAGAGATGACGGGACCAAACAGTGACGCAAAGTGCAGCGCTGGCGAGGTTGGCGCGCGGTTACATGGGAGTGAGACGAGATGGCTGGACAGCTTGACGGACGTGTCGCTTTTGTCACGGCGGCCGGGGGCGCCATCGCTGGGGCTATCGCCCGGCTGTTTGCATCTGAGGGTGCGCGTGTTTGGTGCGTCGATATCAGGGACGGCGCTGTGGCGAGGACCGTCGCTGATATAGAGGCCTTATATCCTGGCTATGGAGCCGCCTGCGTTGCGGATGTGTCTGACGAACCCAGTGTGCAAAAGGCTGTCGATGGCGCCATAGCCCATTTCGGAAAAATCGATGTCGTCGTGAACGCCGCTGCGGCCTCCGAGGCGGTGGGCGACGTCGTTGAAATGCCATTCGCGGAGTGGCAAAGGGTTCTCAATGTAAATCTGTCCAGCGTGTTTCTGGTGTGTAAATACGCAGTCCCCCATGTGCGTGATGCAGGGGGAGGAAGCATCATTAACATTGGTTCGACTTTTGGTCGTGTCGTTGTTCCTCGTCGGCCAGGATATACGACGACAAAAGCGGCGGTCATCCAATTATCAAAATCGATGGCTATTGATTTCGCCCATTGGAATATAAGAGTTAACAGCATTTCTCCCGGCGCCATCGAGACAGCGCGCCTCCTTGATCGCCACCCCAATATGGAAGCCGTGCGTGAACGTTTCGTTCCAAAGCATCCTATCGGGCGACTTGGCCGGCCCGACGAAATCGCGCA
>CAMDOY010000339.1 GCA_945903655.1 Rhizobium sp. Q54
GCAAACACCATGCGCGGCCCAAGTCGTCAAGCAGCCCTGCGCCTACCATCGCAGGCCGGTCATGGCGGCCTTGGGGCGGCTCTCCAAGCTCGCCGCCAGCTTGTGGAAGGCGGCTTCGTCGAGGGCGGCGGTGGGGTGCAGCTCGTCGCGATGCACGCCTGCGGTCACGAACAGCGCGTCCACGCCAAAATCGCAGGCGCCCTTTACATCCGTGCGAATGGCGTCGCCGATGGCGAGCACCCGGGTCTTGTCGACCGCGCGGCCCAGCAGGCCCTCAGCGAGGGTGAGGGCGCGGTCATAGATGGGCGCATAGGGCTTGCCCGCCTGGATCACCCGGCCGCCGATGCCCTCGTAGCGCTGGGCGATGGCGCCGGAGCAATAGAGCATCTTCTCGCCCACATGGACGATGAGATCGGGGTTGGCGGAGATGAATTCGAGATCGCGCCCGCGCATGATCGCCAGCGCCTCGTCATACTGGTCGGGCGTGTCCTCGTCGTCATAGAGGCCGGTGGCGACGATATAGCTCGCCTCGCTCAGGGGTACGAGCGGGGGCGCATGGCCGGTCTGGCTCTCAAGGATTTTGAAGAGGGTCAGATCCCGGTCCGGGCCGATATGGTGGACGGGGGCGTTCCCGTGCGCCGCGATGAAGGCCAGGGTCACGTCGCCCGAGGTCACGATGTCGTCGAAGGCCTCGCGCGGCACGGCCAGGGCGTCGAGCTGCTGGCGCACCGGCGGGTTGGGCCGGGGCGCGTTGGTCACCAGAACCACCCGCCCACCGGCTTGGCGAAAGCGGATCAGGGCGTCGCAGGCCTCGGCGTAATGGACCCGCCCGTTGTGGATCACGCCCCAGACGTCGCAGAGCAGGACGTCATAGGCGGACAGCAGGTCGCGGGCGCTGGTGAGGATCGGGATGTTTGTCATCCCGCCCCGCTAAAGGCCGGGGCGGGCGGTGTCAACAGGCGTGTCGCCGCAGTGGCTGGGCCTTACTGGGCGATGGTCTCCTTGAAGAAGCTCTGCATGGCGACCCAGGAGCGGCGGGCGGCGTTGGCGTTGAAATAATTGCCCGCCTGGGTGAAGCCGTGGGGCGCGCCGCTGTAGACGATGAATTGCATGTCGGCTTTGGCCTCCTTCATCTCCGCCTGGAAGGCTTCGACCTCTTTCGGCAGGACGGCGGCGTCATCCGCCCCGTGCAGCACCAACACCGGGACCTTGAAATTCTTCGCGTCCGCAGGGGTCGGGTTGGACAGGCCGCCATGCAGGCTCACGACGGCGGCGACGGGCAGGCCATCGCGGCCAGCTTCCAGCGCTGCGCTGCCGCCAAAGCAATAGCCGATGACGGCGATCTTGGAAGCGTTGACATTGGCGCGCTGGGAGAAGGTCTCGAAGCCCGCCTTCACGCGGCTGCGCAGCAGGGGGCGGTTGCCCATATATTTGCCCATCTCAGCCCCTGTTTCCTTTGGCGGGGCGGGGCGCACGCCCTTGCCATAGACATCCGCCACCATGGCGACATAGCCGAGCTTCGCCATTTCGCGCGCCACGTTGCGCTCATGCTCCGAGGGGCCGGTCCATTGGGGGAAGATCAGCACGCCCGGCAGCTTGCCGGTCTTGGCGTCGTCATAGGCGATGAAGCCTTCGAGGGTGGTGTCGCCCTGCTTGTAGTCGAAGCTCTCGGTCTTCACCTCGGCGAGGGCGGCGCCCGCGAGGAGAATGGCGGAGCTGGCGAGGGTTGTGATGAAACTGGCGATGCGCATGGGGGCCTCCCGTTAGGATAGATTTTGCAAGAAGATGACCGCCCTTGCGGCCAAGGTCAATCGGCTGGCGCGGCTTCCGCCGCCGCTTCCGCCGCCTGGCCCTCGGGGGAGGCTTCAAAATTGCGGATCACGTCCTGCAATTCAGGCTCGCCGACAAGGCCGGCCGCCTCATGCAGAGGAAACCAGCGGGTGATGCGCTGGTCCATTTCCGGCCAGACCTTGCGCTGGCGAGAGACATTCATGGGGAAGACGGTGACATGGCACAGCTGCTGGGAACCGTTCTTCATGCGCTTGATATAATGATAGATTCCGACCGGCTCCTTGCCGATCTTGCCGACCACGCCCGCCTCCTCGAGCGCCTCCTGCGCGGCGGCGGCGTGGGGCTTGCGGCCCTTCATCGGCCAGCCCTTGGGCAGGACCCAGCGCCGCGTCTCGCGTGAGGAGATCAGCAGAACCTCGACCTCGTCGGTGATGCGATAGGGCAGGGCCGCATATTGGCGGCGCGGCTCGTTGGGGGGCTTGTTGATTTTCATCGCCCCCGCGCTCCGGTCATACCGTTCATCAAACAAAGCGTCGCACAGAAAAGGACCTTGAAGGTCCATGCGTGACCGTTGTTTGCAGAAATGAACCGGATGATGCCGGCGCCCCTTGTTTTCACGATGCCGTCGCCTCCCTGATCCCTGTGTGTGTGCGTCCTGCGCAGCAACTGAAAAATGAAAGCACGCCTGATAAAGATCGTGCTGATCCCATGCAAGCGGTCCTTTGAAAAGCATGCCTGAAAGTATGACGTCGAGACTGCGAATCAACTTCGCCCTCAGCGCATAGCTGATGTTGAATGGTAGGGTGTGGCGATAATTTGTCCAAGGCGTAACCCTTGGAAAATTGGGGAAATCAAACTTTGTGGCCGTTGCAGTCCATTGCATGCGCTCGATATGCTTAAGGCTTGGGCAGTCAGTTGAAATTGAGCGGCGATCAGCCGCCCGGCGCGCAGCGGGATCGAGGCTCGTCGTCCGTTTTGCGCCTTTCCGTTTGCGCTCGGGAAGAATAGGTTGCGCGTGCTGAGGAGACCCCCATGACCACCTTTCTTAATCCGCCAACCCTTTCAACGCCCGGCTCGCGCTTCTCCCAGGGGGTGCTGGTGAAGGCGGACGCGCGGCGACTTATTCTCTCCGGCCAGGTGGCGGTGCGCCCTGACGGCTCCATGGCGCAGGGGCTGGAGGCGCAGACGCAGCTGGTTTTCGACAATATCGAGGCCCTTCTTGCGGCCGCCGACATGGATCTCTCCCACCTCGTAAAGCTCGTGATCTATTGCGCGGAGCCCGGCGGGGCGGGCGTGGTGCGGGGGATCCGCAACCAGCGACTGGGCGATCACGCCCCCGCCAGCACTTTTCTCTACGTGGCGGGATTGGCCAATCCGGACTATCTTGTGGAGATCGAAGGCGAAGCTGTGCGCGAGGCGTGACCATGAGCGAAGCAAAACCCGTTGTTCTCACCGTGACCGGCATGACCTGCCAGGGCTGCGTGAATTCCGTCACCCGCATCGTCAAGCGGGCCGATCCGGCTGCCGAGGTCGCCATCGATCTGCCCACGGGGCGGCTTGAAGCGACCACGGCGGCCTCTGCGCAGACGCTGGCTGCGGCCATCACGGCGGCGGGCTATGGGGCGCAGGTGGCCTGAACGTCTTGATTTCCTGCTTGGCGTAGGGCGTGCCGGCGCGTTATCATGCGCCCGCTTCTCAGTTGGATGAGTCATGAACCGTTTTGAGCGCCGTCCCGGCATACCCGGCGAAGCCGAGATCGAATTTCTCGATGGAGACTTCCGCGTCGTGAAGCCCGGCGCCTATGTGCGCTGCGCCGTCACCAGGGAGCCCATCGCCATCGACGAGCTGCGCTATTGGGACGTGGACCGCCAGGAGGCCTACGCCACGCCGCAGGCCAAGCTCGAGCGGCTCGGGGTGAAGATCAAGCTCTGAGGGCGCTGCGAGAGGCGCTCCCGATCAGCGTTTCCCGACCCCCACCCCGTCCGCTACGCGGCCGACCCTCCCCACAGGGGGGAGGGTATGGGGCGCTAATGATCTGAATTGTCTGGGCGAAACGCTTGCCGCTCCCCTCCCCCCTGTGGGGAGGGGTAAGGGGTGGGGGTCGCGAAATCTTGGGCGGTTTGCGCCGGTCGAACAGGCGCCGCTGATCGCAACCGCTCCAACAGCCCCATCAACCCCGCCTCATTCTCCAGCGCCAGCCGCACCGGCAGGGTCAGCAATTGCTCGGCGGCGGGGCCGAGGCGCGCGGCGTCCTTTTCCGTCGTCACCAGCGCCGCCCCGCGCCTCTTGGCCCGGCCCTGAAGCCCCGCGATTTCCCTTGGCGTGAAGGCGTGGTGGTCGGGGAAGGCTTCGGTCTCGATCACGTCCGCCCCCAGCGTGCGCAGGGTGTCGAAGAATTTCTCGGGCCGTCCGATCCCCGCGAAGGCGATGACCTCGCGCCCCGCCAGCCCCATGGCCATGCCGGGCTCGGGCGCCAGCAGGCCGCGCATCACGGGCTTGCCGAGAGCCTCAGCCGCTAGCGCCAGCGCCTCGCCGGGCGCTCCTTGGCCGATCACCACCAGCGCATCCACGTGG
>CAMDOY010000340.1 GCA_945903655.1 Rhizobium sp. Q54
GTATGGCGGCGACCGATGAGATCAGAAGGCGCGTCGCATAGGTCTGGATCGCCTGCCAGCGGTTGAAGAGGTCGCTGTCGCGCGCGGCGAGGGTCAAGAGGTCTTCAGACGACGTATCCAGATCAAGCTTCACCGGTGCGGAAAATCCGCGCAGCACGGAGGGCGCCGGACGCTCCTGAACATTGCTGAAGGTGATGCGGCGGGATGCTGTGCTGAGCTCGAAAATGCCGCTGGCGCATTCCTGTGGACTCGCGCCGCCCTCTTCGTTCTGCGCTTTGGTGCTGAGGGGCAGATCGCCGCCCGAGCCCACAAGACCCAGCGCCACGGGTAGGACGAGGGGTTGCTTCTCCGGCTGGCCTGGCGTGGGCGCCGAGGATTGCGCCAGGGTCAGCGTGAAGGTTCGCGCCTCCGCATCATAGGCGCTGGAGACCGAGAGGAGCGGCGTGCCGGCCTGCGAGTACCAGCGCATGAACTGGGTGAGGTCTCGCCCCGAGGCCTGCGCGAAGCAGGCGATGAAGTCCTCCACCGTCGCGGCCATGCCGTCGCATCGTTCGAAATAGAGGTCCATGCCCCTGCGGAAGGCGTCTGCGCCGATCAGCGCCTTGAGCATGCGGATGACTTCGGCGCCCTTTTCATAGATCGTGGGCGTGTAGAAATTGTTGATCTCGAGATAGGTCTCGGGCCGCACATTATGCGCGAGCGGACCGCCGTCTTCGGGAAACTGGGCCGCGCGCAGGGCGCGAATGTCCGAGATTCGCTTGACTGGGCGGGAGCGCTGGTCGGCTGAGAATTCCTGATCGCGAAAAACCGTCAGGCCTTCCTTGAGGCAAAGCTGGAACCAGTCGCGGCAGGTGATGCGGTTGCCAGTCCAGTTGTGGAAATATTCATGGGCGATCACGCCCTCGATATGGGCGTAGTCCAGATCTGTCGCGGTCTCGGGCAGGGCCAGCACATATTTGTCGTTGAAGATATTGAGGCCCTTGTTCTCCATGGCGCCCATGTTGAAGTCCGACACGGCGACGATGTTGAAGACATCAAGATCATATTCGCGGCCGAAGGCCTCTTCATCCCAGCGCATGGAGCGCTTCAGCGCATCCATGGCGTAGGCGGCGCGGGATTCCTTTCCATGCTCCACATAGATGCCGAGCTTCACGTCACGTCCCGATTGCGTGACGAAGGAATCATGGATCGAACCGAGATCGCCGCCCACCAGCGCGAAGAGATAGCAGGGCTTGGGATAGGGGTCGTGCCAGATGGCGTAGTGCCGCGAAGAGCCCGCAACCGCCCCGCTCTCCACAAGATTGCCGTTGCCAAGCAGCACCGGCGCTTCCGTCTTCTCCGCTTCAATGCGCGTGGTGTAGACGCTCAGCACGTCCGGCCGGTCGAGGAAATAGGTGATGCGGCGAAAGCCTTCGGCTTCGCATTGGGTGCAATAGGCGGAGCCTGAGCGATAAAGACCCATCAACTGCGTGTTGGTCGACGGGTTCACCGTGGTGTCGATCACGAGTTCGAAGGGCTTGCCGGGCGGTTGTGTGATGGTCAGGCGATCAGGGCTGACGAGGTCTGGCGACAGGGGCAGCGCTTCACCGTCCAGAGAGATGGCGGTCGCGGTGAGGCCATCGCCATCCAGCACAAGCGGCGCGCCTGGACGGCCCTTGGGATTGGGGCGGAGGGAGAGCTGCGCGCGAATATGGGTCGCGCTCAGATGCAGCCTGATGTCGAGATCGACGGCGTCGATGAGATAATCGGGCGCGCGATAGTCGCTCAGGCGGACGGGCTGTGCAGTGTCGGTGCGCATGGGCAGGCTCTCCTTGCTGGGGGAGGTTATGACGCGTTGAGCGGTCCGCGCCAAGGGGGCCTTGGTCGTGTAGCCAAGGGCGGCCCTGCAGCCGGGATCTCTTTTGCAGCGGATACGTCGAATTCCCTAAGCCTGTTATGGGCTCAGGCGCAGTCACGCTCGCGGTTGAAACGCCTGTGAATCGTCGTGCTGATGGTTCGAAGGTTTGGGTTCGATCAGGACTTTTGCGCAGATGCGCGAATCGAATCCTGCGCTTGGCGATTCTCTGGCGTGGGCGCTGCAGTTGGCGCCCATGCTTCGATCAAGACGCGCGCAGAACACGCAAGACGGCGTTTGTCAGCTCCTGGGCGCGGTCGCGCATCAGGCCCGGCAGTCTGCCATAGAGTTTGAAGACGCAGGGTTGCAGCACCGCCCCAAGCGCCATGGCGGCCGCCAGTTCGCTGTCTGCAATGCGGGTCTCGCCGCGTTCATGGGCCGCTTGCATGATGGCGCGAAGCGCTTCCACCGCATTTGCCTCATCGCGCACAAAGCGCAGGTAGGCGTGCTGGTTGAGCAGAATGAAATGGAATAGATCCGGCGCATCGTCAAAGAGGCCGCAGAGCATGTTGACAAGCGCGCTGACCGTATCGGCGAAGGGCGCATCGCGCGCGCCGATTTCTTTGATGCCGCGCGCCAGCGCGCCGTAATGGGTCGCGAACAACTCCGCCGCCATTTCCTCCTTTGAGGAAAAATAACGATAAAGCGCAGCGTCGGCCACGCCCACCGCAAGCGCGAGGTCGCGGATCGTGGTTCCCTCGACGCCTTTTTGCGCGAAGAGCCGCAGCGCCTCCTTTTCGATGCTGGCGCGTGTGCTGACGCCGTTGCGTGGTCTTGCGGCTTGGGGCGCGCTGGCCATCTCAGTCCCCCGTCACAAGACCAAGCTTTGCGCGCACGAGGCGGTCGAGCTCGACATAGTCGGTCTTGCCCGAGCCCAGCAGCGGCAGCGCCTCGATGGTGATGATCTCTGAAGGGTACATCAGTTCGATGGCGCCGCGCTCTTTCATCCAGGCCTGCACCTGCGTGCGGGTGGCGCCGGTCCTGGTCGTCACCATGACGAGCCGTTCGCCCTTGCGCGCATCGGGCACGGCCACCACGGCGGGCGGATCCTCCGGCCACAAATCCCCACATATCTGTTCTACGGCGGTCAGCGACACCATCTCGCCTGCAATCTTGGCGAAGCGTTTGGCGCGGCCCCTGATGGTGATGAATTGCTCGGCGTCCATCACCACGATATCGCCGGTGTCGTGCCAGCCGCCCGGAGGCTGTTCGAGTTCGCCGGGGTTGTCGGCGCGGTAATAGCCCAGCATGACGTTGGGGCCGCGCACGAAGAGGCGCCCGCCTTCGGTGATTCCGGGCACCGGATCAAGACGATGCTCCATGCCGGGCATGATGCGACCGACGGTGCCGACCTTGTTGAACATGGGGGTGTTGACGGAGAGCACCGGCGAAGTCTCTGTCACGCCATAGCCTTCAAGAATGCGATGGCCGAATTTCTCCATATAGAGGCGCCGCGTCTCCTCCTTCACGCGCTCGGCGCCCGCCACGATGTAGCGCAGGGAGCGGAAGTCGTAGGGGTTGGCCATTTTGGCGTAGCCGGTGAGGAAGGTGTCCGTGCCGAAGAGAATGGTGGCGTTGGTTCCGTAGATCAGTTCGGGGATCTGCCGATAGTGCAGGGGCGAGGGATAGAGATAGACCTTCATACCCGTGAGCATGCCCGCCAGCAGGCCGCCCGTAAGGCCGAAGCTGTGGAAGATGGGCAGCACGTTGAAGACGATGTCATTGGGCGTGACGTCGATGCGGGCCGTGACCTGCGCCAGATTCGCCAGAAGATTTCTGTGTGAGAGCACCACGCCCTTGGGCGCGCCTTCCGAGCCGGAGGTGAAGAGCACCACGGCTGCGTCATCGGGCTTGCGGGGAACGAGCGGGAGCCCGCGTTCCATGAGGCCACGCAACTTGTCGGCCTTGGTGACAGTCTTTCGAACATCCTCCAGATAATGAATGGTCGTCTGCTTCGCCAGTTCAGCGACGACTGCGCCCAGATCCGCCTTCTCAACGAAGGTGCGGGATGTCAGGACATGGGTGATGCAGGATCCCGTGCAGGCGGAGCGCATGTTGGCGGCGCCTGCGGTGAAATTCAGCATGGCGGCCACGCGCCCCGCCTGCTGGATCGCAAAGAAGGTGACGGCCGCGCCATTGGCGTTGGGAAGCAGCAAGCCGATGGCGTCGCCGGGCTTGCCCAGCTGCGCAATCTTGCGCGCGAGCACCGCGGCGCCGATCTCCACCATGCTGGCCTTCATGGCGCCGCTGATCGGATCTTCCAGCATGATGCGCGATCCGCCCAGCAGAGCGATGCTGTCATGCAGGGCGCTGGTGAGAGTCGCATGGGTTGAAGAGGTCTCGAACATCAGGTCCGACATGATGTCATAGAGCGCCGCCCCGGCCGCCTGCCGACGCTTGCGACCGAAGAGGGTCTGGTCGATGACGAGTTTGCGGGGCGCGAGGAAGGTGACGGTCACCTTGGG
>CAMDOY010000341.1 GCA_945903655.1 Rhizobium sp. Q54
CGCATGGCAATCGTTGGCCTCGACGCTGAGCGTCACGTCATCGTTCGCGCGCAGGGCGCCGAAGCTCTTGGTCAGGCCGGTGAGGGTGAGGGCGGCGGTCATGGTTTGCCCTTTCCGCTCACGAGGCCCCAGATGCCGCGCGGGGCGAAGAGCGCCACCAGCAGCACGAAGGGGCCGAAGGCCACCTGCCAATGCTCGGTCCAGCCCGCCAGCGCCGTCTCCACCAGCAGGAAGGCCGCCGCGCCCACGATGGGCCCAAACAGCGAGGAGAGCCCGCCCATGATCACCATGACCATGAACTCCCCCGAGCGCACCCAGCCCAGCATGTCCGGCGAGACGAAGCGGTTGAGATTGGCCCAGAGCGCCCCCGCCAGCCCCGCCATCATGCCCGCAATGACGAAGGCGACGAGGCGGTAGCCGTAGACCGAGAAGCCCAGCGCCGCCATGCGCCGCTCGTTCGAAGCAGCGCCCCGCAGCGCCATGCCGAAGCGCGAGACCACCAGCCGCCACTGGATGAGAAGGCACAGGCCCAGCGCGCTGAGGCAGATCCAGTAGAAGGTCTGCGCATTGGTGATGCGCGTCCCCGCGAAGAGATTGCGCGAGGTCATCGAAAGCCCGTCGTCGCCGCCGTAATATTTCAGGGCGATGAAGACGAAATAGATCATCTGCGCGAAGGCCAGCGTGATCATGATGAAATAGACGCCCGACGTGCGCAGCGACAGCGCGCCGATGAGGAGCGCCGCGAACCCGCTCACCAGCATGGCCAGCGGCCAGACCACCAGCGCCTCGTTGCTGCCCGCCCAGCCGAAGATGGGGACGTCATTGGCCAGATGGAACGCGGCGATGCCCACCACATAGCCGCCAAGGCCGAAATAGGCCGCATGGCCGAAGCTGACCAGAGCGCCCCGGCCGATCAGCAGGTCGAGGCTGGAGGCCGCGATGGCGAGGATCACCACGCGGGTCGCCAGCGTGATCACATAATTGCCACCCAGCATGGGCGCGACATAGGGGACCGCGATGAGGCAGGCGATGACGAGCAGGGCCGCGAAGGTCTGGCGATTGAGGCCCATGCTTAGCCCCCCGCCGGAAACAGGCCGCGCGGGCGCACCACCAGCACCACGGCCATGACAAGATAGATCATGATGGAGGAAAGCGCCGCCCCAAGCCCGTCAGCCAGCGCGCCCGTGAGCCACATCTTCAACAGCATGGGCGCATAGGCGCGGCTGAGGGTGTCGCACATGCCGATCAGCAGCGCGCCCACGAAGGCGCCCCGGATCGAGCCGATGCCGCCGACCACGATGACCACGAAGGTGGTGATGAGCACCTGCTCGCCCATGCCGATCTGCACCGAGCGGATCGGCCCCACCAGCACACCCGCCAGCCCTGCCAACAGCGCGCCGAGCCCGAAGACGAGGGTGAAGAGGCCCGCGATATTCACCCCCAGGGCCGCCACCATCTCCCGCTTGTCCGAGCCCGCGCGGATCAGCATGCCCAGCTTGGTGCGGGCGATCACATACCAGAGCCCGAGCGCCACCAGCACGCCCACGCCCATGACGGCGAGGCGATAGGTGGGATAGGGAAGGCCGGGGCCAAGCTGGACGAAACCCGAGAGCAGGGCGGGCGTATCCATCTGCAGGGGCGCGCGGCCCACGCCCCAGGCGATGGTTCCATTGAAGAACAGGATCAGCCCGAAGGTCGCCAGCACCTGCGAGAGGTGGTCAAGGGCATAGAGGCGGCGCACCACCAGCCATTCCATGGCGGCGCCGATGAGGCCCGCCGCGATCAGCGCAGCTGGCAGGGCGAGCCAGAAGCTGCCGAACTTGGCGGCCGCCAGCGCCCCCGCATAGGCGCCGAGCATATAGAGCGATCCATGGGCGAGGTTGATCACGCCCATGATGCCGAAGACGAGGGTCAATCCGGCGGCGAGCAGGAACAGGGTCAGGCTGAGTTGCAGCCCGTTGAGTAGCTGCTCGAAGAGAAGCTGCATGGTGTGGTCCGGAGGCCCGTTTTTTACCCTCCCCCTTGTGGGGAGGGTCGGCACGCGAAGCGTGACGGGGTGGGGGGCGAGCGTGATGGGGCGGGAGCGCGGGGGCGACAGGCTCTCATTTCAGAGATTTCGCTCGCCCCCCAACCCCAACCCCTCCCCACGAGGGGGAGGGGAGCGGCGGGCGTCTCGCCTCAGTAAATAAGGCGGTTCAATACCCTCCCCCTTGTGGGGAGGGTCGGCCGCGAAGCGGACGGGGTGGGGGTCTATGACTTCTAACCCCTCAGAGCTTGCAGTCCTGGGCGTAGGCGTCCTTGTGGTTTTCAAGAACCTTGCCCACGGTCTCCAGAGCCACCTTGCCGTCGGCGCCCTTCACGGCCTTCACCTCATACCAGTCCTGAATGGGGTGCTGGTTGTTGTTGAACTTGAAGGCGCCGCGCGTCAGCTTCACGTCGGCCTTGAGCATGGCGGTGCGGAAGGCGTCCTCGTCCAGCTTGCCGCCGGTGGCCTTGAGGGCCGCGCCGATGAGCTTGGCGGTGTCATAGCCCTGGGAGGCGTAGACGGTCGGCACGCGATTGTACTTCGCCATGAAGCCCTTCACGAAGGCCTGGCTCTCGGGGTTCTTGAAATCGGTGTTCCAGTGGGCGGTCGCGGCGATGCCGATGGCGGCGTCGCCGGTCGCGGCGGCGATGCGCTGCTCCATCGAGGGCGCGGCGACGACCATGCCGATCTGGTCCTTGAGGCCCGACTGCGCCCATTGCTTGATGAAGCCGATGCCCTGGCCACCCGGATGGAACTGGAAGACCGCGTCAGGCTTGGCGGCGCGAATGCGCGCCATTTCAGCGGAAAAGTCCGACTGGTCGAGACCCGTGAAGATCTCCTCGACGACCTCGCCGCCATACATGCGCTTGAAGCCGGTCAGGGCGTCCTTGCCAGCGGGATAGTTGGGGGCCAGCAGGACCATCTTCTTGTAGCCGAGTTTCTTGGCCAGAGCGCCAGCGGATTCATGCAGATTGTCGTTCTGCCAGCTCGCCACATAATAGTTCTTGTGGCAGGCCTTGCCCGCGAAATTGGAGGGGCCCGCATTGGGGCTCACGAAGATGCCGCCGCTTTCCAGAATGGTGGGGACCGTGGCGATGGTCACGTTGGAAAAGATGATGCCGGTGAAGAGCTTCACCTTGTCGGTCTCCAGCCATTTCTCGATGATTTGCTTGCCATCACCGGGCTTTAGCTTGTCATCTTCAATCAGCGTCTGAACAGGAATCCCGCCGAGCTTGCCGCCCTCCTCCTCGATGGCGAGCAGGATCGCGTCGCGCACGTCCTCGCCGATGTAACCGCCGGGAGTGGAGAGGGTGGTCAGGATGCCCAGTTTCACGGGGGCCTGCTGGGCATGGGCGCCCGCGTTGAGCGCAAACAGGGCGGCGCTGGCGAGGGCCAGGGTCTTCAAACGCATCATCTTCTCCCACTCAGGTGAAACAGGGCCGCTCAGGCCCCTTTGGACATCATCATAAACAAGCCTGCGCCAAGCGCAAACGGGGCTTTCGCCCTCACATCGTCACCCAGCCGGGCGGCGGAACCTTGCCCGGATGCACCTCGCCGCAGGCCTGACAGGTGCGCGCCTTGGGGTCCGCATAGAACTGCTCATAAAGCGGCGGCAGGTCCTTCACGATGTCGGTGACGGCGACCTCGATGCGATGCACCAGTCCCCTACAGTTCATGCAGAACCATTCGAACCCGTCCTTCATGCCGGGCTGGCGCGGGCTCTCGACCACCAGGCCAATGGAGCCGGGCACGGGCCGCTGGGGCGAATGGCGCATATGCGGCGGCAGCAGGAACACGTCGCCCTCGCGGATGCGGATGTCCTCATGCTGGCCGCGATCCACCACCTTCAGGATCATGTCACCCTTGAACTGGTGGAAGAACTCCTCCACGGGATCGTCGTGGAAATCGACCCGCTGGTTCGGCCCGCCCACCACCTGCACGATGAGCCCGTCATGGTCGGGGAAGAGGATCTTGTTGCCGACGGGGGGCTTCAGCAGATGCTGGTTCTCGGCGATCCAGGCCTGAAAGCTGAATGGTTTGCGCATGGCGGGCTACCTCAGGGCAGTTTCAGCCCGCAGGCCTCGAAGGCGGCGCGGGTCTGGGCCTTTTCGGCCTCGGTGAGATCCAGCATGGGGCGGCGCACAGGCCCGCCCGCCTGACCTAGCAGCTCCTGCCAGTATTTGGGATGGGCATGGGGCTTTTCGGGCGGGCGCGTGGAGGAAAGCGCCTTGCGCACGGGGTCGAGGCTGTCGCGGATGACCTTCGCTTCCGCCACCTTGCCCGCAAAGGCGAGGTCCGTGTAGGCGCGCATGCGCCGGTCCACCTTCGTC
>CAMDOY010000342.1 GCA_945903655.1 Rhizobium sp. Q54
CAGTGTCGCGCTCGATTCCCTTGGAGCAGAGCACGATGGGCTTGCCCGAGGCCACGAGGCCCCTGAGTCGCCCCGCCAGATCGCGGGTCCCCTGGGCGGGGATCACGGCCAGCAGCAGGTCGGCGCTGGCGGCCTGCGCCAGATCGGCCAGCGGCGCCACGTCCGCCTCAATGATCACGCCGGGCAGATGGGGATTCTCGCGGGTCTCGGCCATGGCCGCCATGGCGGCGCCATCGCGTCCCCAGAGGTGGACCTGATGGCCCGCCCGCGCCGCCACATTGGCCAGCGCCGTCCCCCAGGCGCCGGCGCCCAGAACTGAAACCGTGCGAATCTGCACCTTCGCCTCATCTGTTGATCCGGCGCAGACCCTAGTCCACTTCGCGCCCCGGCGGAACCGCCTCAGGGGCGAAAGGGGTCGTTGTCCCGCCGCGTCCAGATCTGCTGGAACTTCAACGCGAAAGCGCCCGCGACCTCGGTGCTCTCCAGCACGATGATGTCATTGTCCTGCCGCCGCGAGCCCGAAAAGCTGAAATTGGCGGAGCCCGTGCGCAAGAAGCGTCCGTCCACCTGATAGGCCTTGAAATGCATGATGTCCCGGCTGTTCGCCTTGAAGCGGGTCTCGACGCCGGGCATGCGCAGCAGGGCGGCGAGACGTTCACGGGGCTCGCCATCCTGCGGGTCGCGCTGGTCGGCGTCCAGATAGAGCCGCAGCTTGACCCCGCGCCGCACGGCGGCCTCCAAGGCGTCGATCACCGGGCGCTGGGTCAGCACATAGGCGGCCATGTCGATCGTGCGCCGCGCCCGCCCGATGAGGTCGGGATCGACCCGGTCGAAGCCTTCGGAGGGGCCGTAATAGATGCGGGTCGCGGCCATTGCGGGCTCGCGGTCGAGGGGGCCGCGCGCGGCGCCGGGCGCCAGACTCAGCAGCAGGACGGCGGTCAGGACAAGGGGTCGTCGCATGGGAGCCCGCGAATCGGGAGCTTAAGCCTTTCCATTGTGGACAGGCGTGGCGCTGGCGTCGAGGGGCCAGCGAGGCCGGGGGGCGAAGTCCATGCCGTCGGTGAGGCCCAGCTGCAGCCGCTCCAGCCCCGCCCAGGCGATCATGGCGCCATTGTCGGTGCACAGCCCCGCCGGGGGAACCAGAAGCCGCACGCCGGTCTGGGTGGAGAGCCGGGTCAGCGACCGGCGAATGGCGCTGTTGGCTGCCACCCCGCCCGCCACGACGAGCGCCTTGGGGGGGCCGAATTGTTCGCGAAACAGGCGCAGGCCCGCCCGGGTGCGGTCGCCGATCACATCCACGACAGCGGCTTGGAAGGAGGCGCAGAGGTCCGCCACGTCGCCAACCCGATAGGGCTGGCTGAGCTTCTGGACCTCGACCCGCACGGCGGTCTTGAGGCCCGAGAGGGAGAAATCCGCCCCGGGCCGCCGCAGCATGGGGCGGGGCAGATCGAAGCGCGTGGCGTCGCCTTTCAGGGCCGCCTTCTCCACCTCCGGCCCGCCGGGGTAGGGCAACTCCAGCATCTTGGCCACCTTGTCGAAGGCCTCGCCGATGGCGTCGTCCACCGTGGAGCCGATGCGGGTGTATTGGCCCACTCCCCGCACCGCGATGAGCTGGGTATGGCCGCCCGAGACCAGCAGCAGCAGATAGGGAAACTCCACGCCATCCGTCAGGCGCGCGGTCAGGGCGTGGGCCTCCAGATGGTTGATCGCCATGAAGGGCTTGCCCCCCGCCAGCGCCAGCGCCTTGCCGGTGGTCAGCCCCACCATGACCCCGCCGATGAGGCCCGGCCCGGCGGCGGCGGCGATCCCGTCAAGGTCTGCGAAGGCCACCCCCGCCGCGTCCAGCGCCCTGCGCACCAGATGGTCCAGCAGCTCCACATGGGCGCGGGCCGCGATCTCCGGCACCACGCCTCCATAGGCCGCATGTTCGGCGATCTGGGAATGGATCTCGTTGGACAGAATCGTCCCGCCGCCGCCCGCCTTCAGCTCCACCACGGAGGCCGCCGTTTCATCGCAGGTGGTCTCGATCCCCAGAACGCGCATCACTTCTCCTGATTCCCCGTCTTTCGCCTCGGCCCGCAGCACCCTATAGTCCCCCCCATCCATTCGGCAATGATTGTGCGGGACGACAAGAGACCATGACTGACACCTTCCTGAGAATCGGCACTCGCGGCTCGCCTCTGGCGCTGGCCCAGACCCATATGGTGCGCCGCCTGCTGGCGGAAGCCCATGGAATCGCTGAGGATCGCATCGAGGTTGTGGTGATCCGCACCACTGGCGACGCCATCCAGGACCGGCCCCTGTCCGAATCCGGCGGCAAGGGCCTCTTCACCAAGGAGCTGGACGCGGCCCTGCTGGATGGGAGCATTGATCTGGCGGTCCATTCCTCCAAGGATCTCCCCACGGTTCTGCCCGATGGCCTCTGCGTCACCGGCTATCTGCCCCGCGAGGATGTGCGCGACGTGCTCATCACCTCCCATGGCAAGAGCTTCGCCGATCTGCCCCAGGGCGCGAAGCTGGGCACGGCGTCGCTGCGCCGGGGCGCCCAGGCCAAGCGCCTGCGGCCTGATCTGGAGCTGACCCTGCTGCGCGGCAATGTGGAGACGCGCCTGCGCAAGGCCGAAACCGGGGAAGTCGACGCCACCTTGCTGGCGCTGGCGGGCCTCAAGCGGCTGGGCCTGGCCGCCCGCGCCACGGCCGTGCTCAATGTGGACGATTTTCTCCCCGCCGTGGGCCAGGGCGCCATCGGCATCACCACCCGCACCGAGGATCACGCCACCCGCGTGGCGCTGGGCGCCATTCTCGATGGGGACACCGACAGCGCCCTGACCACCGAGCGCGCCTTCCTGCGGGTTCTCGACGGCTCCTGCCGCACCCCCATCGCGGGCCATGCCCGGGTGGTGGAGGGGCGCATCCACTTCAAGGGCACGGTGCTGCGGGCCGATGGCTCGCAGGCCTGGGATGTGGAGGAGACCGGCCATCCCGACGACGCCGAGGCCATTGGCGCGCGCGCCGGGCGCCGCCTGCTCGATGTGATGCCCCCGGGCGTGCTGCCCTGACATGCGGGTGATCGTGACCCGGGCGAGGGGCGACGCGGCGCGAACCGCCGCCGCCCTGCGCGCCCGGGGACACGAGCCCCTGCTTTCGCCCGTGCTGGAGATCGTCGCAACGGGCGCGGAGATCGTCGCGGAACACGCTGGCGCCCTCATCACGACCAGCGCACATGCTTTTGACGCGCTGGCGCCTGAGGATGCGCAACGGCTCGCCCCGCTCCCCCTTTTCGTGGTCGGCGCCCGCACAGCAAAGGCGGCGGTGGATGCGGGCTTCGCCCCGCCTCGCCTTGTCGCCGCGCATGTGGTGGAGCTGGCGCAACAGATCGCCACAGCTCTGCCCGCCCCGGCGCGGCTGCTCTATCTGGCGGGCCATGACCGCAAGCCCGATCTGGAGACGGCGCTGGGGGATCAAGGCCATGTCCTTGACGTTGTTGTGACCTATGAAGCTCGCGCCATCGATGCGCTCTCGCCTGAGACGGCGCAGGCGCTCGCCCGGGGCGAGGCCGACGCGGTGCTGCATTTCTCCCGCCGCAGCGCCCAGCTCTTTGCGGCCTGCGTGGCGAAGGCGGGTCTTGCGACGCAGGCGGAGGCGCTGCGCCATATCTGCATTTCCCGGGATGCGGCCCTGATCGAGGCCGCCGTCATCGCCCCCACGCCCGATAGCGCCGGGCTTTTCAAGGCCCTTGAACAAATGTGACGCGCAAGACAAGATCACATCATAAAAATCTGGAGGAAGCCCCGATGATCATGACCAAAACCCGCCGCGCCGCGCTTGCGCTGATGGCTTTCGCGGGGCTGGGGCTTGGCCCGCAGCAGGCGGCGGCGCAATCCCAGGAGGAGTTCTACAAGGGCAAGAATGTCCGCATCGTCGTGGGCTATGGGCCGGGCGGGGGCTATGACATCTACGCCCGCATGATCGCGCCCTATATCAGCAAGACGCTTGGCGCCAATGTGATCGTGGAGAACCAACCGGGCGCTGGCGGCATCACGGCCCTCAACCGCATCGCCACCGCCCCGCCGGATGGGCTCTCCTTCATGCTGGTGAACGGGCTTGGCGCGGCGCTCTCGCAGCTCACCGAGCAGACCGGGGTGCGCTATGATCTGGGCAAGCTCAGCCATCTGGGCACAGTCAGCGCCTCGCCCTGGGTCTGGCTGGTCTCCTCCAACTCGCCCTTCAAGACCCCGCAGGATGTGCTGAACAACAAGAAGCGCTTCATGTGGTCCTCCAGCGGGCCCATCGACGGATTGTCCGATGGCGCGGCCTTCACCTGCGCGGCGCTGAATCTGGAA
>CAMDOY010000343.1 GCA_945903655.1 Rhizobium sp. Q54
GGCGCGCTCGGCCTCGATGGTGAGTTCGCCGAGGCGGTTCTTTTCCACGAGGCGCTTGGCGGCGGGGGTGGGGGCTTCGGCGGCGGCGGTGAAGCCGTCCCAACGCCACAGATCGCCTTCCTTCGAGACAAGCCGCTGGCCGGGCTTGAGCAGCTTCTGCAACTGGGCGCCATCGCCGCGCAGCACGATGCCGATCTGGGCGAGGCGGCGGGCCAGCGCGGGAGGGGCCTTCACCAGATGGGCGAAGGTCTGCACGCCCGGGGGCAGGGGCGCATCGGTGGAGGGATCGCCAATCAGCGCCCAATGGGCGGGGGCGGAATCGTTCACGGAGGCGTCGAGATCATCGCCAAGGGCCGCGCCCAGCGCCGCCTCATAGCCCTTCTCGACGGACATTTCCTCGACCACGGGGGGCCAGAGTTCGCTCGCCGCGCTCGCCAGCAGGTTGCTGAGGGTGCGCACCTCGGTTTCGAGGCGCTGCGCCTGGCGCTCGGCGTCAGCCAGCGGGCCACGGCCCTCAGCCTCGGCGGCGCTCGCCTCCGCATGGGCCTCTTCGGCGGCCAGCACCGTCTCTTCGGCGGTCTGGGCGGCGTCCTGCGCCATGGCGAGGGCCTCGGCGGCCTCCATAAGCTCGTCGTCGCCGCCAGCGCTTTCCTTTAGCGCCGCCAGCTCGTTCTCGACGCTGAGCAGTTCCTGCTCGAAGCGGTTGAGCTGGCGGGCCTCTTCGGCCAGCGCCTGCTCAAGGGCGCCACGACGGGCGTTGATGTCTGACAGGGCGGTCTGGGATTCCGCCAGCTTCCGCTCGGCCTCGGCCAGGGCGCCTTCGGCGTCCGCCAGTTTGGCCTTGGCGTCGAAATCCATGTCTGCGGAGGATTCCGCCTGTTCCGCCAGATCCTCGGCCTCGGCGTCGAGCTTTGCGAGCACGCCAGCTGCGTCCTCGATGAGGGCGGTTTCGCGGGCGAGATCGCGGGTGAGCTGGGCGATGCGGCGTTCGAGCTCGGCGGCGCGGTCGGCGGCGCGCTTCTCCTCGCCCTCCAGCTGCTCGCGGGCCATGATCAGCCGTTGCAGCACCGCGCCGGCCTTCGCCTCCTCATCGCGCAGGCCCGGCAGGCCATAGGCGGCGATGGCCTGCAGGCGCGCGGATTCGGCCTGTTGGCGGGTGCGGTCGGCCACATCCATCGTGTCGGCTTCGAGCTTGCGCTCGGCCTCCTGCAGGTCGGCGGTCAGCTCCTTGTGGCCGATGTAATAGACCAGCGCCTCCTGACGGCGGATGTCGGAGGCGAGGTTCTTGTAGCGGCTGGCCTGGCGGGCCTGACGCTTCAGGCTCTCGCTCTGGCTGTCGATCTGCTTGATGACGTCTTCGAGGCGCAGGAGGTTTTCCTCGGCGGCCTTCAGGCGCAATTCGGCCTCATGGCGGCGTGAATGGAGCCCTGAGATGCCCGCAGCCTCTTCCAGAATGCGGCGGCGCTGCTGGGGCTTGGCGGAGATGATCTCGCCGATCTGCCCCTGCCGCACCATGGCGGGAGAGCGCGAGCCGGTGGAGGCGTCGGCGAAGAGCAGCTGCACGTCGCGGGCGCGCACTTCCTTGCCATTGACCCGATAGGTCGAGCCCGCCTCGCGCTCGATGCGGCGGGTCACTTCCAGAATTTCGGAATCGTTGAAGGCGGCGGGGGCGGTGCGGGCGGAATTGTCGAGCACAAGGCCCACTTCCGCCGTGTTGCGGGCGGGGCGACCGCCGGAGCCGGAGAAAATCACGTCGTCCATGCCGGACGCGCGCATGTTCTTGTAGGAGTTCTCGCCCATCACCCAGCGCAGGGCTTCCACGAGGTTCGACTTGCCGCAGCCATTGGGGCCGACGATGCCCGTCAGTCCGGCTTCGAAGACGAAGTCGGTCGGCTCGCAAAAGCTCTTGAAACCGACGATGCGCAGCCGGTCAAATTTCATCTGGACTGTCCCGTACTCACAAAAGGGGATGCAGGCCTCCCCTTGGGGAAGGCCGCGATATTCCCCCCTAAGGCGTCACAAGACGCGCGAAGGTGCAAGCGTGGGCGTGGTTTTTCCTGTGTGAAACCCTTGTTTCACATGGATTCGCGGGGTGTTCAGCCCTTCAGCAGGGGCTCCAGCTGCTTGTCCATTTCCTCGGGCGACAGGGCGCCGCTGACCTTCTTGCCGTTGATGAAGAAGGTGGGAGTGGAGTCCACCTTGAACTGCTTGGAGGCCTTTTCGCCGACTTGAATGATATTGGCGTGGAGGGCCTTGTCCTGCAGGCAGGCGTCGAACCGCTCCTGGCTCATGCCGGTCTGCTTGACCAGCGAAGTGAGGCCCTGGAGGGGCTTGTCGGAGAAGGCCCAGTTCTTCTGCTGGGAGAAGAGCAGGCCGATCATGGCGGCGCGCTTGTCGCCCGCGCAACGCGCCAACATGTAGCCTGCCAGATCAATGGGATTCAGCGGGAATTCGCGCTGGACGAAGCGCACCTTGCCGGTGTCGATATATTTCGATTTCAGCGTGGGATAGGTCGTCTCGTGGAAATGCGCGCAATGGTTGCAGGTCATCGAGGCGTATTCGATGATGGTGATGGGCGCGTTGGCGGCGCCTTCCCAGACATCGGGAAGCGCGCCTTCGGCCATGAGATCGGCGACGGATACGGAGCCGACGGCCTGAGCCAGCGCAGCGCTTGGCAGGGCGAGGGCGCTTGCGGTGAGGGCAGCTGATTCCAGAAAGGCCCGGCGGGTCTTGAACGATGACGAGATCATGGGTTGTCCTTCACGGCTGGCGCCAGGGGGCGCTTGTTCGAATTCTTGGGCGGAATGTGGCAAGAAGAGGCTGCGGGGGCAAGAGCGGGCTTGAGCGCAGGGTCACTTTCCCGGCGGTTTTGTGAGCACGCGCGCGCCAAGGCGGGTCAGGGCCTCGCGCAGGCCCTCATCGGCGATGCCCTCGGAGAGCTTGCTCGCCGCCGCGACGGCCTCGGCGGGGGGCGGGGCGGCGCGGGGTCTGCCGGTGGGGCGGCGCTCGATGGGGCCTTGCCGCAGGGCGATCTTGCCCACGCAGCGCCAGCCCAGCCGTCCATTGATGCGCTCGCACAGAAGCGGCGCCAGATGCTGCACCTCGATGGCGAAGGCGCCCTCCACCCGCAGGATGAGGGTCGCGGGCTCGGCGGCCTCGTCGGGCGAGCGTTTGGCCCCGCGCGAGGGCCATTGCAGCTTCAGGGGTTCGGTGACGGCGGCGAGGCGCTCGCCAGCGATTTCATCCCAGTTCAAAATGGTGTCGCTCTCGCCAAAACCCTGCTTGGCGAGCAGGGGATCGAGCGTGTCGCCGAGGAGGTCGGCGAGGGGCCGGGCGAAGCGCCGGTGGAGCGGGCGTTTGTCTCTGGGGGACATGGACGAGGTCGTGGCCTTTTGGTGGGCGCGCTTGGTCTGCGCTCACGATCAGCGTGTCGCGACCCCCACCCCGCACCCCTCCCCACAAGGGGGAGGGGATTGGCTGGCGTTTCGCCTCGATAATTGAGGCTTCTGAGACCATTAGCGCGTCATACCCTCCCCCCTGTGGGGAGGGTCGGCCGCGCCAGCGGACGGGGTGGGGGTCTGCGAATGCTGATCGTGAGCGCCTTTAAACCGACCATAGCATGGATCGCCCGCTTTCCCGCAGCCCTCTTACCCATTACACCCAAGCCATGAGAGCCCCCGACCCGCAAACCCTCCTTAACTGGTACGACCGCCATCGCCGCGTGCTGCCCTGGCGCGCGCCGCCGGGGCGGTTGTCAGATCCGTACGCGGTCTGGCTCAGCGAGATCATGTTGCAGCAGACCACGGTTCCCGCCGTGAAGAGCTATTTCGAAAAGTTCCTGACCCTCTGGCCCTGCGTCGCGGATCTGGCGGCGGCGCCTGTCGATGACGTCATGAAGGCATGGGCGGGGCTGGGCTATTATTCGCGGGCGCGCAATCTGCACGCCTGTGCGCAACTGGTGGCGCGCGACCATGGCGGGCGCTTTCCCGATACGGAGGAGGGGCTTTTGACCCTGCCGGGGGTGGGGCCCTATACGGCGGCGGCCATCGCCTCCATCGCCTTCGGGCGCAGGGCCGTGGTGGTGGATGGCAATGTGGAGCGGGTCGTCTCGCGCCTCTTCGCCATCGCCGCGCCCATGCCCAAGGCCAAGCCGCTGATCAAACAGGCGGCTGCGCAGATCTGGCCGCAGACGCGCTCGGGGGATTTCGCGCAGGCGCTCATGGATCTCGGCTCCTCTCTCTGCTCGCCCCGGCGGCCCGCCTGTTCGCTCTGCCCCTTCCATGGCTCTTGCGAGGCCGCCCATGCCGGGCAGGCGGAGCTCTATCCGGTGAAGGC
>CAMDOY010000344.1 GCA_945903655.1 Rhizobium sp. Q54
CAGGCCTTGCGCCAGCGCGCCGACCTTGTGGATGGAGCCTACCATCTGGTTGAGCCCCAGGGCGCCATCGGCGCGCACCACGGCCTTGTGGCGGCGCTTTTCGTCGGTGAGCACTGCGCCCGGCGCAAGCAAGCCCATCTCGACCACGCTGGCGAAGGCGACGCGCGGTTCGCTGCGCTTGGCGGGGGGAAGCGCGAGGGCGTCCGCAGGCAGGGGCTCCACCGCGTCGATTCTGGCGCGGGCGGCGGCGGCGTAGGTCGTGTCGCGTTCGATGCCGATGAACTTGCGGCGCAGGCGCCGCGCCACCGCCCCCGTGGTGCCCGAACCGAAGAAGGGATCGAGCACGAGATCGCCGGGATTGGAGGCCGACAGAAGCACGCGCGCCAGCAGGGCTTCGGGCTTCTGGGTCGGATGGGTCTTGCGTCCCTGCGCATCCTTCAATCGCTCTCCGCCCGTGCAGATCGGCAGGAACCAATCGGAGCGCACCTGGCAATCCTCGTTGCCCGCCTTCAGCGCATCATAGTTGAAGGTGTAGCTCTTGGCGGTGGGGCCCTTGGAGGCCCAGATCATCGTTTCGTGCGCATTGGTGAAGCGACGACCGCGGAAGTTCGGCATGGGATTGGCTTTGCGCCAGACGATGTCGTTGAGGATCCAGAACCCCAGATCCTGCATGATCGCGCCAACGCGGAAGATGTTGTGATAGGAGCCAATGACGAAAATCGTCGCGTCCGCCTTCATGATGCGGCGGGCTTCCGAGAGCCACTTGCGTGTGAAGTCGTCGTAATGGCCGAAGCTGGCGAATTTGTCCCAGTCGTCATCGACCGCATCGACGACGCTCTGGTCAGGGCGCGACAGCGCGCCTTCCAGTTGCAGATTGTAAGGCGGGTCAGCGAAGACGAGCTCCACGCTGGCGCTTGGCAGTCTGGCGAGTTCGGCCAGACAGTCCCCGATGATGATTTCATCTTCGGGCGCAAATTCGCGCACGGCGGGGAGCCGGGCCGTCATCCCGTTACGCGAGACCTGAATCCGGGATTTCGAGCCGGGCACCCCGGCGTGAGCGATACGCATGTACAAACACCGGTTACACAACTGACAGGGCGACTATGGTCCGTCCGTGGTGAAGACCGGTTTAAGGGCGCAAGAAAAACGTGTCCCTTTTTCGAACGCGCCAAAACGAGACAGCGATGCGAGGGGCTTCGTTTACAGATTGAAGAGATTTGGCGCTTCGTCTTGACGCTCAATTGCTTGCGCCGCGCGCACGGGCGCGAAACTGAAGCGATGATAGGGGCAGGGGCCATGGGCCTTCAGGGCCGCCAGATGGGCGGGCGTGCCATAGCCCATATGGTCGGCGAATCCATAGAGAGGCCAGGCCTCGTGCAGGCGCTCCATCAGGCGGTCGCGGGTGACCTTGGCGATGATGGAGGCGGCGGAGATGGAGAGGCTGATGGCGTCTCCCTTCACGATGGTCTGCACGGGACAGGGGGCGTCGCGCGGGGCGGCGTTTCCATCGATCAAGGCATGGGCCGGGGGCAGGGCCAGGGCCTGCAGGGCCCGGCGCATGGCCAGAAAGGTCGCATTGCGTATGTTGACGCGATCTATCTCTTCCGCGCTCGCCATGCCCACGCCGACCGCGAGGGCCCGGGCGCAAATGAGGTCGACCAGGTCGTTTCGCGCGGCGCTGGAGAGTTTTTTGGAGTCGTCGAGCCCCCGCACGGGCTTTTTGGGGTCGAGGATGACCGCCGCCGCCGTCACCGGGCCCGCCAGCGGCCCCCGTCCGGCTTCATCCACGCCAGCCACGGGCCAGACGCCAGCGGCCAGAAGCGATTTTTCATGGCGGAAATGGGGGCGCGTCATGGCTGGCTTCCTGTGGCCCATTGTGGCGATGGGGCGTCAAAATCTGCGCCTGCGGGCCAAGTCTTGTCAAAGTCTTTACCAAGTTTTGCGGTAATGCTCAGAAATACCTATGCTTCTCGCATAAAATCGATCCTGAGGCGGGCCCTTCGCCAGCGCAGCACGAATAAGGACCAAGGACTATGGAAGCAGGCAAAGAAGCTACGGAAGTCAAGGAAGCCGCCGCAGAGACGGTTGTCGCGAGCGCGCCGGAGCCCGCAGCCGTCGCGGCTTTGGCCGAGCCGGACAATGATCGCAATCCGGTCTTTGAACAATTGGTCTCTGGCGACAGCGATATCGTGGGCCTCGTCGCCTATTCCATTTACAAGCAGCACAAGCGCGATTGGCTGATCGCCTTCAAGCACGCCAAGGGGCGCACGCCCACCGACGAGGAGTCGGTCGCCTATATCATCGGTGAGGGCACCCCGCGCCGTCTGGCGACCTTCCGCCATCTGGCCCAGGCGACCCTCGATGGACGCGGACTCGATGTCGCCATGGGGTCGGATCAGGGCCAGGGCGCCGCCGCAAGCCCCGCCCCCCAGCGCAGCTACCCCATCGCCCAGCGCCCCCAGTCCGCCGTGGTGGCGCGCGACATCATGGGCGTCAATCCCCTGCTGAGCTATGCGGGGTTGGGCATTGTGGCCCTCGTGGCTTTCTATCTGCTGTTCCGTTTTGGTCTGCCGACCGTCGGGCGCTGATCCAGGCCTTTAGAACAGGCTCATCTGTCCACCCGGCCGCACTGGCCGGGTGAAGAGGTCCGTGCGCAGGCGCGTGCGGTTTTCGTTGAAGCCGAAGCGCCGGACGGCGGCCTCGAAGCGCCGTCCCGTGATCCCCGCATAGGGGCCCGTTCCCGTCATGCGCTTGCCAAAGGTGGCGTCATAGACCTTGCCCTCGCGCATGGAGCGCATGAGGCTCATCACCCTCCGATATTTGTCCGGCGCATTTTCCAGCAGCCAGTCGCCGAAGATGTCCTGCACCTCCAGCGGCAGGCGCAGCATCACATAGCCCGCGTCGCGGGCGCCCGCCTCATGGGCCCGCTCCAGAATCGTCTCGATCTCATTGTCGGTCACGCCGGGGATGATGGGCGCCACCATCACGGTCGTGGGAATGCCCGCCGCGCTCAGCTGGCGGATCGCCTCCAGCCGCCGCTCGGGCGTCGAGGCGCGGGGCTCCAGGCCGCGCGCCAGCCTGCGGTCGAAGGTGGTGATGGAGAGGGCGACCCGCGCCAGCCCCTTGGCCGCCATGGGCGCCAGAAGGTCGATGTCGCGGGTGCACAGGGCCGATTTGGTGGTGATCCCCACGGGATGATTGGCCTTGGACAGCACCGCCAGCACCTCGCGCATGATGCGATGGCGCCGCTCGATGGGCTGGTAGGGGTCCGTGTTCGTGCCGATGGCGATGACCTTGGGGGTGTAGTTGGGGGCGGAGATCTCGTGTTCGAGCAGGGCCGCCGCGCCCTCCTTCACGAAGAGGCGCGTCTCGAAATCAAGGCCCGGCGAAAGGCCCATGAAGGCGTGGGTGGGGCGGGCGTAGCAATAGACGCAGCCATGCTCGCAGCCCCGGTAGGGGTTGATCGACCGGTCGAAGGGGATGTCGGGCGAGTCGTTGCGGGTGATGATGGTCTTGGGCCGCTCCATGGTGATCTCGGTGCGCACCGGAGCCAGCGCCTCCACCGCCTCAAGCGCGCCCCAGCCGTCATCCACGGGCTCGCGCGCCTGCCGTTCGAACCGGCCCGAACGGTTGCTGGCCGCGCCTCGCCCCGAGCGGCGTTCGGTGGGGACCTTGGGCGGCGGATCTTCCGCAAAGCCGTCCGCTGAATATTCGGGCGCGGGGTCGCAGCCCTGATCCCAGGGATCTGGGTGCGCCAGATTCGAGGCTGCAGCTTTACCTTTGTCGCCTGCTCTGCGAAGCATGTGTCGCCTGTTCTCTTCGCCGTGTTCGGTACAAAAAACGCGGACATAAGAACAGATACGGAACACGTTTCGGGCCGTCAATATGGCTGTGGATAAATCTGTGCAGAACTCAAGTGTTCCGCTGCGCCAAAGTTGATATAGGTCCTCGATGCTCTCCGCCATCGTGCTCGCCGCAGACCGTTCCTCCCCCCAATCCGCCTCCTCCGAAGCGGTGGTGCGGACCCTTTCCGCCCTCGTCACGGCGGCCATCGAGGGGCTCGTGCGGGACGTGACGCTGGCTTGCGGCGGGCAGAGCCTGGAGCTGCGCAAGATCGCCGATCACGCGGGCTGCGAGATCGCCGAGGCCGCCGATCCCGCTGGCGCCATCGCAGCGGGGCTCGCCAGCGCGCGGGGCGATGTGCTGCTGGTTCTGCGGGCGGGCTTTGCGCCGCAGGCCGGCTTCATCGAGGAAATCTCGGACATGTTCCAGCGCGCCACGCGGCCCAACGCCCTGCGCTTTCGCACTGTTCCAGATAGCTTTTTGAC
>CAMDOY010000345.1 GCA_945903655.1 Rhizobium sp. Q54
TCTGGATCAGTTCTGGCCAAGGCCTACGCCACGCCGCCCTGGTCAAGGTCGCCCACGAAATGGCGGACCTGCCGGATAACATGACATCGGTCAGCATCGCCTCCCCCGCCACGATCCACGACGGCCCGCCCCTGCCGCCTGCCGATCTCCGCAAGCTGGAAACCTGGATCACGCTCAACTGCGAGCCCCTGCTGGACTATTGGACCTGCAAGCTCACAACGGATGAAGTGATGGAGCGGCTGAGGGGGGTGTAACGCCCCCGCCCCCTCACCCAAACCGATTATTCTTCGGGAACCCCTTCGGCGGCAGCCTCCCGGCCTCAGCGCGGGCGCCGATCCATTCCGTCAGTTCCGCCTTGTGGACCGTGAAGTTCCGGCCTGCGCTATCCTTCCAGGTCAGGCCATCGGCCATGGCGAAGACGCGGGCGTCGCAGATGCCGCCATCCTTGTAGCGTTGCAGGCGCACGCCCTTGCCGCGCGCCATCTCCGGCACATCGGCGATGGGGAAAACCAGCAGCTTGCGATTGTCGCCGATGGTCGCCACATGATCGCCCAGCGCCGGGACCAGCACCGTGGCGGTGGCGGGGGCGTCGAGGGTGAGCACGCCCCTGCCCTTGCGGGTCGAACTGATCATTTCGTCATGGGACACGACGAAACCGCGACCATCCGAACTGGCGATCAACATCTTCACGCCGGGCGTGTAAAGCAGCACGGAGACGATCTCCGCCCCCTCTTCAATATCCGCCATCAACCGGATCGGCTCCCCAAAACCGCGCCCGCCCGGCAGCTTCGACGCCTCCAGCGTGAACACCTTGCCATTGGCGGCCAGCACCAGCAGCTTCGAGGTCGTCTCCGCGAAGAAGGAGAGCTTCAGCCCGTCATCGCCCTTGAACTGCAGATTGGCGAGGTCGGCCACATGGCCCTTGAGAGCGCGGATCCAGCCCTTTTCGGTGACCACCACCGTGATGGGCTCGCGCTCGATCATGGCCTCGGTCAGGTCGATGTCGGAGGCCACAGGCGCCGTCTCGAAGGTGGTGCGGCGCTTGCCGACCTTGGTCTCCGGATTGAATTTTTTTCGGACTTCCCGCACCTGCCAGGTGATGGTCTTCCACTGCTGGGCCTCGTCGGTGATGAGGCTGTCGAGCCCTGACTTTTCCGCCGTCAGTTCGTCAAATTCCTTGCGCAGCTGCATCTCTTCGAGGCGGCGCAGGGAGCGCAGGCGCGTGTCTAGAATGTAATTGGCCTGCACCTCCGTCAGCTCAAACCGGGCCATGAGGGCCAGCTTGGGCTCGTCCTCCTCGCGGATGATGCGGATCACCTCGTTCAGATGCAGATAGACGATGAGCATGCCCGCCAGCACTTCCAGCCGGTGGGCGATTTCGGCGAGGCGATGGCGCGAGCGACGCAGCAGCACGTCGCGGCGATGGTCCAGCCATTGCCGCAGGGCCTCCGAAAGGGACAGCACGCGCGGGACGACGCCGTCGACCAGCACGTTCATGTTCATGGGGAAGCGGGATTCGAGTTCGGAGAGCTTGAACAGGCTCTCCATCATCACTTCGGGGTCGATGGTGCGGTTGCGCGGCTCCAGCACCACGCGCACATCTTCCGCCGATTCATCGCGCACATCGGCGACGAAGGGCAGCTTCTTGTCGTTGATCAGCTCGGCGAGCTTCTCGATCAGCCGGCTCTTCTGGACGCCATAGGGAATTTCCGTGACGACCACGTTCCACATGCCCCGGGCGCCCTCCTCCTTGAACCAGCGCGAACGCACGCGGAAGGATCCGCGCCCCGTGCGATAGGTCTCGGCGAGCTGCTCGGGCGAATCGACGATGATGCCGCCCGTGGGGAAATCGGGCCCCGGCACGAAGCTCATGAGCTGGTCGCTGGAGGCCGTGGGATGGGTGATGAGATAGAGCGCGGCGTCGCAGAGCTCGGCCACATTGTGGGGCGGGATGGAGGTCGCCATGCCCACCGCGATGCCCTGCGAGCCATTGGCCAGCAGGTTCGGCACGGCGGATGGGAGCACGATGGGCTCCTTCTGGTCGCCGGAGTAGTTCTCGCGGAAATCGACCGCGTCTTCCTCAATGCCTTCCAGCAGCAGGCGAGCCACATCGGTCATGCGCGCTTCGGTGTAGCGATAGGCGGCGGCGGAGTCGCCGTCGATATTGCCGAAGTTCCCCTGCCCCTCGACCATGGGATAGCGAGAGGCGAAATCCTGGGCGAGGCGCACCAGCGCGTCATAGATGGCCTGATCGCCATGGGGATGGAATGAACCCATGACGTCGCCGACGATCTTCGCGCATTTCTTGAAGGCCGTGCCCGGATCGAGCTTGAGGATATGCATGCCGTAGAGAATGCGCCGATGAACCGGCTTCAACCCGTCGCGGGCGTCGGGCAGCGCGCGGCCCATGATGGTGGACAGCGCATAGGCGAGATAGCGCTCTTCGAGCGCCTCGCGCAGGTTCACCACATCAGAGCCGGGGATCGGCGGCGGAGGGGGGGGATTCGTCGGGGTTCTGGCCATGCCAAGGGCCTAACCGAGGCTGCTCGTCCTCGCAAGTTCTCTTTTTGTCCCCTCAACATCTTCCGTGGGGAAGTGTTGCTGCATTGCACTATCGCCCTGCCTCGGACTCGCCTATTCCCGGTCCAACATTTGCTATGCCCGCTTGGAATGTCGCGCAGACGCAACATTGTCCGCGCAGACGTGTTGATGCGAAGGGCGGCTCAGGGCCGCCGGGATTTGACGGATAACCATCGCAATGAAGACGCTTGTTTCCACGCTGGGCCTGGTTGGCGCCACCGCATTCATGGCCGCCCTCTACCTCAACGCCCCCAGCTTCGGCCCCGTGGAGGCCCGCGAGGAGGCCAAGGCCGACTGCCGCATGATGGCGGTTGATGTGGACGAGGGCTATGGGGTCACCCTCAAGGCCCTGCGCCCGGTCTGCGCGAAAGCGCCCTGACCTATTCCCCGCCCGACGCCTGTTTCACCTTCGCGATGAATTCGGGCGAGGCGCTGACGATCCGCTCGGCGAGCGCCTGAACCTCCTGCGCCGAACGCGGGGTGATCGAGAGGTTGCGCTTGGCCGCCTCCTCCAGAAAGGCCGGATCCTTCATCATGGCCTCGAAGGCCACACGCAGGATCTCCACACGCGCCTTGGGCACGCCGGGGCCCATGGCGAGCGCCCTCGCATGGGGCGTGCCTGACGCGAGGAACTGCGCGATCTCCCGCGCCTCTCCCTGAGACAGCTCGATCAGGGTCGGCGTATCCGGCAATTCGCGCATGCGCTCCAGGGTGAACTGCACGGGGATATGGACGCGCTTGGCCCGCAACCACTCCGCATTGCCGCCGCTGATGTTCTCCCAGGCCACCACCCAGCCCGCGATTTCGCCGCGCTCCATGGCGAGGTTCAGCTCGCCCCCGGTGGGGAAGCCCGGGATCACCCGGAAGGGCGCGTTGATGGCGGATTTCAGCAGGGTCGCCCACTGGTAGCTGAGATGGGTCCGCCCCATGGAGCCCAGAACGATGGGGGCGCCCTTCAACTCGTCGAGGCTCTTGCCCGGCGAGGTGTGCCAGATGGCGAGCATCTGGCTGATCTGGTCATAGGCGCCCAGCCATTGCAGCTTGCGGGACTCGAACCGCACCCCCTCGCTCTGCAATTTCTCGATCAGCGGCAGCGGATGGGCCAGCAGGATCTTGCTCCCATCCTGCGGCGCGGGACCATAGATGTAATTGCCCGCAATGGCGCCAGCGGCGCCGGGCATATGCTCGACGATGATGGTGGGGTTACCGGGAATGAAACGGGCGAGATGGGTGGCGATGAGCCGCCCATAGAGATCATAGCTGCCCCCCGGCCCCGTGCCCATGACGAGCGAGACGGGCCGCCCGCTGGGCATATAGGGCTCTTGCGCGACGCTGGCGGTGCCCGATGTCACGAGGCCCGCCGCAAAAGCGATGATCTTCAAAATGTTCCGCATGGATCCTCAGGGGAAATAGGGGCGCGCTGGCGTCAACGCCCTCTTCAGGCAAAGCGGCGGCGCGGTCAAGGAAGCTGCAATTGCAGCTCCGCCTTTTCGCGCAGACGTGAAGGGCGCGCGCCCCTCACCCCAGCCGCTGCAACTCCGCAATAAAGGCCCGCCGCGCCTCCGGCGGCTTCACCCCGCGCGGGCCGAAGACGTCGCGTTCCAGAAAGAAGCCCGTCAGCGCGAAGCCCGCGAGCACATCGGCGCGGGAGGCGCCCGTCTCCAGCCGCGTGGCGGCCAGGAAATCCGGCAGGGGCAGCAGGCGGTCGCGCCAGGGCTCTCCGGCCACCCGGCTC
>CAMDOY010000346.1 GCA_945903655.1 Rhizobium sp. Q54
GGCCCTGCGCCCAGAACCGGCCCATGGCCCGTATGGCCTCCATGCCCGCCGTGGCCCGTGAAGCGCTGAACCTACCAGCGGCGATAATAACCGTCGCGATAGTAACGGGGATAGGGATAGGGGCGCGGATAGACATAGACCGGCTCCGGGCGCTCATAGACGATCACCGTCTCGCGCGGCGGCGGCGAGGAGGGATCCATGATCCCCAATGATTTCAGCACACCGTACTGGCCGCGCGAGGGCCGGGTGGAGCATCGCTATCCCGCCGTGGACCCCTGATGGACCCGCTCTGCGACGACAGGGAGCGGGCCGACGATCACGCCCGGATACCGGGCGTCATTCCCGACAATCTGCAGGATCGTTTTGGGCAGGGCGGGCGCGTGTCGATCCGCAATCTGGACATCGAGCTTTAAAGCCCCGCCGCCTCCTCCCGCTCGAACCGCTCCAGCAGGGCCTTGATGCGGGCCACATGCGGCTCCTTGTCGAAGCCGTGGTAGAGATTGCCCGCGCCGCGCACGGGGTCGCCCGCGAAATAGCGCTCATAGAGCTGCTGGCGTCCGGAGAAGGTGGACATGGAGGCGTCCACCGCAAGGCGGAACAGGCGGATGCGCGTGGTCGAATCCGCCGCCGCCGCCTGGTAATAGGTTTTCACATCCTCGCCCAGCGGGCCATTGACCTCGGCGAAGGAAGGCACCATCGCAAGGCCCCCCGCGCCGATGATCTGGATGATCTCGCAGGAGCGGCGGAACATCTCGGGAAAGAGATAGCGCACCGCGCCGATCGGCCCCATGGCGGGCGCCATGACGCCGACCTGGCTGATCTGCGCCTCCTGCTCACCCGTGAGGATGCAGGAGCGCAGCACCTGCACGCTGTTGATGAGCTCGGCGAGCATGCCCTGGATATGCAGGAATTCATCGACCTTGGTCGTGCGCACCAGCGAAAAGGCGAGGCCCATCATGAATTCGGCCTTGCACAGATCCTTGACGGCGAACTGATGGCCCATGGCGCTCGTGGCGTTGACGCGCTTGTAGATGCTGTTGAAGATTTCGACGTCGCGGTACATCAACACATTTTCCCAGGGCACCAGAACATCGTCGAAAACGATCATGCAGTCGCTCTCATCGAAACGCGCCGACAGGGGAAAATCGTGGGACGATCCAACGCCCGGCGCGATGGAGCCGGGGCGGTTGATCAGCTTCACGCCCTTCGTGGCGACGGGAATGGTGAAGCCGATGGCGAAGGCCTTGGCCTCCTCCGTGTCGGGGAGCGGATAGGAGGGCGCGGGCATGACCAGCAGGTCGTCCGAATAGGCGCCGAGGGTGGCGAGCATGCGCGCGCCGCGAATGACGATGCCAGCGTCCGTCTCGCGTACCGCTTTGGCCGCGAGATCCTTGGCCTGCGCGGCCACGTTATGGGTGCGGTCCACCTGGGGATTGGTGAGCGAATGGGTGGCGATGCGGTCCTCGTCCCGCGCCTTTTCATAATAGGCGGTCATGTTCTTCGCATAGGGCCCGAAGGCCTCGGCGCCAGCGGCGAATGAAGACAGCATCACATTCACGAAATCGGGCGCGCGGCCGAACATGCCCAGCGTATGGTCATGCCAGCGGCGATACGCGCCGCGCTTGAGCGCAAGATCCTCGCGGGTGTGCGCCTGCAGGAAGGACATGCCCACGCGCTCGGCGGTTTTGGGCGACTCGTAGGTCATCTCGTCGCGCAATTCGGGTTGGTTCTGCATGTCGTATAATTGCGCCATGGTGCGCGCGCCGCCTGACAGGCGCGGGTCCTTGGTCACATCCTTGACCAGCGCTCCATCCATGTAGAGTTGGCGCCCGTCCCGAAGCCCGTCCAGAATCTGCGCGCCTGTGCGAATGCCCATTCTGTCTCTCCGCTTTGATCGCTTGTCGTTGCCCTCAAGCACGCGCCCCGCGCGCCTCAGTGCATGATTTCGCCGCCATCCACGCTGACGACCTGGCCGGTGATGTAGCTGGCCCGCTCGCTCAAAAGGAAGGCGATGAGTTCGGCCACCTCCCGCGCTTCGCCCAGGCGCCCAAGGGGGATCACCTTCACCCGCTCGGCGATGTCCTTCTTCAGCGCGGCGGCGCCGCGCTCCTTCCGCCAGAGCGGCGTGTCGATGGGGCCGGGCGCCACCGCGTTGACGCGGATTCCCAGCGGCGATTTCTCCCGCGCGAGGGATCTGGTGAGCCCCATGATCGCGGCCTTGGACGCCGCGTAATGGGTGCGGCCCGCCTGTCCGCGCACCGCATGGAGCGAGGACATGTTGACGATGGAGCCATAGCCGCGCTCCATCATGCCCGGCAGAACCGCCCTGCAACAATGGAAGCAGCCATCGACCGCCACTGCGAACATGCGCGACCAAGCGTCGTCGGTGATCTCCTCCAGCGGGGAGAACCCATCGTGGCCAGCGATATTGACGAGATAGCCGATGGGGCCGAGATCCCCCACGATTCGGGCGAAGACCCGGTTGATCTCTTTCGATTTCGAGACATCGGCCCGAAAGGCTTTGGCGCGTCCGCCTGCCGCGATGATCTCGTCAGCCGTCGCCCTGGCTGTCTCCAGGGAGCGATCCAGCACAGCCACCACCAGGCCACGGCTCGCCAGCAGGAGCGCGGTCGCGCGGCCCATGCCGCTGCCTGCGCCGGTCACAACAGCGATCTCATCCCTGAAACCCTCGACGGAGAGAGCCCCAACCACCTGTGTTTTCGTCTTGCCCGCCATCAGGCCCCCCTTGCATGCGCTTTTGTTGAAGAACGCTTTTGTCGAAAATAGCCTCGGGGGCGCAATTAATCCATCGCAAAGTGCCGGGCGCAGGAGGTTGCTTGCGCGCCTCTTGCACAAGTGACGGCGCTCTGGAAAGAACGGTTTCGAATATCATCGCCGGAGTCCCCATGACCTATCTCATCGGAGCAGATGCGCAGCAGGCGCCCGCCGGGGAGCGTTTCCGCAGCCTTTTGGCGCAGGGCGGCATTCTGGCCATGCCGGGCGCACATAATGGGCTCGCCGCCTGCCAGGCGCGGGATGCCGGGTTTGAGGCGCTCTATCTGTCAGGCGCCGCCATGTCCGCTGGCATGGGCCTGCCGGACCTTGGGCTGATCACCATTGAGGATGTGTGCTTTCACATCCGCCAGGTGGCGCGGGCCAGCGGTTTGCCGGTGCTGGTGGATGGGGACACCGGCTATGGCGAGGCGCTGAACGTCATGCATATGGTGCGCAGCTTCGAGGACGCGGGCGCGGGCGCCGTGCATCTGGAAGATCAGCGTCTGCCCAAGAAATGCGGCCATCTCAACGACAAGCGCCTCGTCAGCGTGGAGGAGATGGCGGCCAAGATTGCGGCGGCGCGGCGCGCGCGCCGTCACCTCTACATCATCGCCCGCACGGACGCCGCCGCCAGCGAGGGCCTTGATGGCGCCGTGGCGCGCGCAAGGGCCTATCTGGCGGCGGGCGCCGACGCGATCTTCCCCGAGGCCCTGACCACAGCGGATATGTTCCGCGCATTCGCCAGCCGGATCGATGCGCCCCTGCTCGCAAATATGACGGAATTCGGCCGCACGCCCTTTTTCACCTGCGAGGAATTCGCCAGCCTTGGCTACGCCATGATGATCTGGCCGGTCAGCTCCCTGCGCGTGGCCGCGAAAGCCCAGCAGGAGCTCTACGCGACCCTGCAGGCGCAGGGATCCGCCGAGTCGCTGCTGGGGCGGATGCAGACCTGCGCCGAACTCTACGAGGCCGTCGGCTACCACGAATTCGAGGCGCTGGATGACTCCATCGCCCGCTCCGTGGCGCCCTAGCCTTCGGGTCCTATTGCGGGGTCAGCAGCTTCTTGGCGCGCTCCACCACCTCGGGGGGCGTCTGGTAGAGTTTTGCGATGATCTTTTGCGTCTCCTCGCCGGTGGTGGGATCGCTGTCGAGGAGCATTTTCTTGGCTTCCGCCAGGAATTCCGGATCTTTCTGGGTGGCGTCAAAGGCCCGGCGCAGGGTTTCCAGGCGCGCAGGCGGCACACCGGGCGGCGCCGCGAAGGGAAGCGCGATGGCTTTGGTCGCCACCATCAGCTCCATCAATTGCCGGTCGGCGTCGTTTTTCAGATAGTCGAACACCAGAGGCGCGTCGGGCAGTTCCGGGCTCTTCTCCAGGGCCAGTTGGAACAGGACGTTGAGCTTCTTGTCCCGCAGCCATTCGGGCCGGGTGATCTTGATGGCCGACAGGGCGAAGCTGCAGCGTCCATGGGCCTCGCCATTCTCTATGGCCATGATGGTTTCCTTGGTGCCGAGATAGCCGGTGATCAGCTTGAATT
>CAMDOY010000347.1 GCA_945903655.1 Rhizobium sp. Q54
ACGCTGTTGGCGAAGCCTCTCTGCATCAGGCGCTGCAGGGCGCCAAGGCGCGCGGCGCCGTGGTGATCGTCATCGCGCATCGGCCATCGGTGCTGGCGATGTGCGACAAGTTGCTGATCCTGTCCAACGGGGTGCAACAGGCCTTCGGGCCGCGTGAGGACTTGTTGAAAAAAGTCACCCCCCAGCCGCCCTCGCTTGAGCCGCCGAGGTCCCTGGGTTCGATCCGCCCGACCAAGATCGCCAACGCAGGATGAGCGCCATGGATGAAGATCCGCGTCAACTCATCGCCCGGCTGAACCGTATCGGTTTCGCTTTGATCATTCTTGTTTTTGGCGTCTTCGGTGGCTGGGCCGCGACCGCCCAGCTGTCAGGCGCGGTGATCGCCTCGGGGGTGCTCGTCGTCGAATCGCGCGTGAAGAAGGTGCAACATTCCACCGGCGGCATCGTCGGGGAGTTGCTGGTTCGCGAAGGCGACAATGTCGAGGCCGGCCAGACCGTCATGCGCCTTGACGATACCTTGACCCGCGCCACCCTCGGCGCCATCCGCGTGCAACTCGATGGTTTGCTGGCGCGTGAGGCGCGGTTGCTGGCGGAGCAAGAGGGCGCCGCCACCATTACTTTTCCCGCTGATCTTCTGGATCGCCGCGATGATCCTGTCGTGGCGACCGCTCTGCGCGGCGAGCGAAATCTGCTGGAGGCGCGCGCCGACGGCAGGCGTTCGCTGCATTCCCAATTGCGCGAACGCATCCTTCAGACCGACGCCGAAATCCAGGGTCTCACGGCGCAGCAGGCCTCGAAGGCGGATGAAATCAAGCTGATCAGCGATGAGCTTGTGGGCGTCACAGAACTTTGGGACAAGCAGCTCATCTCGATTTCGCGCATGACGCTTTTGCAACGTGACAAGGTGCGGCTTGAGGGACTGCGTGGCCAGAATGTGTCCGATATCGCGCGGGCCCGTGCGCGAATCAGCGAGACCGAATTGCAGGCCATACAGAGCAATCAGGATTTCCTGAATGAGATCTTGAAGGATCTACGCGAGGCTCAGGGCAGAATCGCCGACTTGCGCGAAAGGTTCATCGCCGCCCAGGATCAGCTGCGGCGCGTCGATATCAGAGCGCCCCAAAGCGGCCTCATTCATCAATTGTCCGTTCATACCGTGGGCGGCGTCATCGCCCCCGGTGAAACGGTCATGCAGATCGTGCCGCGCGCCGATGAACTGGTGGTTGAGGCCAAGGTCTCGCCGCAGGATATCGATCAAATCTCCATCGGCACGCTGGCGAACCTGCACATTCATGCGGGCAATCAGCGCACCGCGCAGGATATTGGCGCCCGCGTGACCATGATTTCGGCCGATCTCACCCGCGAGCAGGGACCTGGGGGACAGGCTGGCCCATCTTATTTCATGGTGCGGATGGCCATAGATCCTGACGTGGAGAGCAAGCTCGGCGATCTGCGCATCATCCCCGGCATGATGGTGGACGCGTTCATCCAGACCTATGCGCGCACGCCCCTGCAATATCTGTTGAAGCCCCTGCAGGAGCACATGTCGCGCACCTTCCGCGAACGCTGAGACGCTACCTGCGCAGGCCCGGCGCCTCCTGGCCCGTGCGCGCGACATATTCCGTGTAGCCGCCGCCATATTTGTGGACGCCGTCCGGCGTCAGCTCCAGCACGCGGTTGGAGAGCGCCGCCAGAAAATGGCGGTCATGGGACACGAAGAGCATGGCGCCCTCATAGGCCGAGAGCGCCTCGACCAGCATCTCCTTCGTGGCGAGATCGAGATGGTTGGTGGGCTCGTCCAGCACCAGGAAATTCGGGGGATCATAGAGCAGCTGCGCCATCACGAGCCGCGCCTTCTCGCCGCCTGACAGCACCCGGCAGCGCTTCTCGATGTCATCGCCCGAAAAGCCGAAGCAGCCCGCGAGCGCGCGCAGCGAGCCCTGGCCCGCCTGCGGGAAGGTCGCTTCCAGCTGCTGGAACACGGTCAGGTCCCCGTCCAGAATCTCCATGGCGTGCTGGGCGAAGTAGCCCATCTTCACGGTGCCGCCCATGGTCACCGCGCCGGTGTCGGGTTCTGTCGCGCCGACCACCAGCTTCAGCAGCGTGGACTTGCCCGCGCCATTGACGCCCATCACGCACCAGCGCTCCTTGCGGCGCACCAGAAAGTCGAGCCCCTCATAGATGACGCGGTCGCCATAGGCCTTGTGGACATCCTTCACCGTCACCACGTCCTCGCCGGAGCGGGGCGCGGGCGGGAATTCGAAGGTCACGGACTGGCGGCGCTTGGGCGGCTCCACCCGCTCGATCTTGTCGAGTTTCTTCACGCGGCTCTGCACCTGCGCCGCATGGGAGGCGCGGGCCTTGAAGCGCTCGATGAACTTGATCTCCTTGGCGAGCATGGCCTGCTGGCGCTCGAACTGCGCCTGCTGCTGCTTCTCGTTCTGGGCGCGCTGGGCCTCGTAGAATTCGTAATCGCCCGAAAAGGAATTCAGCGAGCCGCCGTCGATCTCGATCACCTTGGTGACGATGCGGTTCATGAAGGCGCGGTCATGGGAGGTCATGAGCAGGGCGCCTTCGTAGCCCCGCAGAAAGTCCTCCAGCCAGATCAGGCTTTCGAGATCCAGATGGTTGCTGGGCTCGTCGAGCAGCATGCAGTCGGGCCGCATGAGCAGAATACGGGCGAGGGCCACGCGCATCTTCCAGCCGCCCGAGAGGGCGCCCACGTCGCCGTCCATCATCTCCTCGGTGAAGCTCAGGCCCGCCAGCACCTCGCGGGCGCGGCCTTCCAGCGCATAGCCGCCCAGCTCTTCGAAGCGCCCCTGCGCCTCGCCGTAGCGCTCGATGATCTCGTCCATGTTGTCGGCCTGGTCGGGATCGCCCATGGCGACTTCCAGCTCCCGCAGCTCGGCCGCGACCTCACTCACGGGACCGGCGCCGTCCATCACTTCGGCGGCGGCGCTGCGACCGGACATCTCGCCCACGTCCTGGCTGAAATAGCCGATGGTGACGCCGCGATCGACGCCCACCTGGCCTTCATCGGGCAGTTCCTCGCCGGTGATCATGCGAAACAGGGTGGTCTTGCCCGAGCCATTGGGGCCGACGAGGCCGATCTTCTCGCCCCGCTGCAGGGCGGCGGAGGCTTCGATGAAGAGAATCTGATGGCCGTTCTGCTTGGAAATGTTGTCGAGGCGGATCATGGGCGGCGGGAGCCTTGGGCGAGGGGGTAGGGGTCCCGGCTCCCATACGCCATGTTGCGCCTGCGAGAAAGGGCGGCGTGGCGGTCAGTTGACTTGGGACCGAGCCGCGCCATCTCGCCCTGGCCGGGAATTGATCCCGCGTTCAATGGCCCCGATAGCGCAAGGAGTGGTCATGCTGCGCCGTTTGATAGCTTTGCTCACCGCGACCATGGCCGCAGCGCCCGCCATGGCGGCTGCGCCCGTCACCACGCAGCCGACCGAGGCGCGGCAGATCGCGGCGGAGGCCTATCTCTATCTGTATCCGCTGGTCACCATGGACCTGACGCGCCGCGTCACCACCAATCTGCCGCCCGGGCAGGTCCAGGGCTTTGGTCCCACCAACGCCTTCTCCCACATGACCGCCTATCCCGACGCCTCCTTCCGCGCGGTGGTGCGGCCCAATTTCGACACGCTCTATTCCTCCGGCTGGCTCGATCTGGCGCAGGGTCCGGTGATCCTCAGCGTGCCCGACATGAAGGGTCGCTATTATCTGATGCCCATGCTCGACATGTGGTCCAATGTCTTCGCCGCGCCGGGCACGCGCACCAGCGGGAGCGGAGCGGCCCATTTCGCGGTGACGCCGCCCGGCTGGAGCGGGACCCTGCCTGAGGGGGTGCAGGCCATAGCCTCGCCCACGCCAACGGTCTGGATCATCGGGCGCACCCAGACCAATGGCCCCACCGATTATGCGGCCGTGCGCGCGGTGCAGGCGGGCTACAAGCTGACAAGGCTTGTCGATTGGGGCAAGCCGCCCGTGGCGCCCCCCGTCACGATCAACCCCGCCGTCGACATGAAGACCCCGCCCAAGGCGCAGATCGACGCCATGAAGCCTGCCGATTTCTTCCGTCGGGGCGTGGAGCTGCTGGCCGACAATCCGCCCCAGATCACCGACTGGTCGCAGGTGAGCCGCCTGGAGCGCATCGGCATGGAGCGCGGCAAGGCCTATGACCTCGCGACGCTTGATCCAGCCATCCGCGCCGCCGTGGAGGCGGGCGCGGCGGACGGGCTGAAGCTGATGGAGGCGCGGGGCGACTCCATCGGCAAGATGGTCAATGGCTGGCAGATCAA
>CAMDOY010000348.1 GCA_945903655.1 Rhizobium sp. Q54
CATCCTGCTCATGGACGAGCCCTTCGGCCCGCTTGACGCGCAGACGCGCGGCATGATGGGCGACCTGCTGCTTTCCCTCTGGTCGGCGGACCGCAAGGCGGTGCTCTTCGTGACCCATGATCTGGAGGAGGCGATCTCGCTGGCGGACCGGGTGGTGGTCATGTCGGCGGGGCCTTCCTCGCGCATCATGGCGGATCATCGCATCGACCTGCCGCGCCCGCGCGCCATCAACGAGATTCGCCTCGACGCCGCCTTCCACGACTATCGCCGCATCATCTGGAACGATCTGCGCGACGAGGTGATGAAGGCCTATGGGGCGCAGGATGATGTGGGGGGGAATCCATGAGCGGCGTCCGTCTCCTCCTGCTGCAGATCGGCGTCGGCCTTGGCATGTTGCTGGTCTGGCATCTGGTCTCCACCTATCCCATCGTGGGGGATGTGAAGACCATCCAGTTCTTCTTCTCCAACCCCATCGACGTGGCCGCCCGCATCTGGAAGCTGTTCTATACCGGCGTCATCTGGCGCCATCTGGGAATCACCCTCACCGAGACCCTGCTGGCCTTTGTCATCGGCTCGGGGGCGGGGATCGTGATCGGCTTCTGGTTCGCCCGCCAGCAGCGCGTGGCAGCCGTCTTCGACCCCTATGTGAAGATGGCCAACGCCCTGCCGCGCGTGGTGCTGGCGCCGATCTTCATGCTGTGGTTTGGGCTGGGCATCTGGTCCAAGGTGGCGCTGGGTTTCACGCTGGTGTTCTTCATCGTCTTCTTCAACGTCTATCAGGGCGTGAAAGAGGTGAGCCCGGTGGTGCTCGCCAATGCGCGCATGCTCGGCATGAACGAGCGGCAGCTGCTGCGCCATGTCTACTGGCCCTCTGCGCTCTCGTGGATGTTCTCGTCCCTGCACACCTCCGTCGGCTTTGCGCTGGTGGGGGCGGTGGTGGGCGAATATCTGGGCTCGGCGGCGGGGCTGGGCTATCTCATCCACGAGGCCGAGGGCACCTTTGACGTCACCGGCGTCTATGCGGGCATGGTGGTGCTTTCGCTCTTCGTCATTCTGATTGATTATGGGGTGACGCTGGTCGAGGGCCGCTTGCTGGCCTGGCGCCCGCCCGTGCAGGATTCAGCTTAAAAAACACGAAAGGGAGAGACCCCATGAAGATGATCCGCCTCCTCGCCGCCGCCTGCCTCACCATCGCCGCCAGCACCAGCGCCTTCGCCCAGGCGCCGGAGAAGCCGAAGCTGACCTTGGGCGTCGGCGGCAAGGCTTTGCTCTATTATCTGCCGCTGACCATCGCGGAGCGGAAGGGCTTCTTTAGGGAGCAGGGGCTCGATGTCGAGATTCAGGATTTCTCCGGCGGCGCCCGCAGCCTGCAGGCCCTGGTGGGCGGCTCGGTCGATGTGGTGACCGGCGCCTATGAGCATACGATCCGCATGCAGGCCAAGGGGCAGGACATTCGCGCGGTCATCGAACTCGGGCGCTTTCCGGCCATCGCGGTGGCGGTGAAAAAGGACCGCAAGTGGAACTCGCCCGCCGATTTCAAGGGCATGAAGATCGGCGTCACGGCGCCCGGCTCCTCCACCAACATGCTCATGAATTTCGTCATGGCGCGGGCGGGCCTGTCGCCCTCCGACGCCTCCTTCATCGGCATCGGCTCGGCGCAATCGGCTCTGGCTGCCATGCAGAAGGGCGAGATCGACGCGGTGTCCCATTTGGAGCCCGTGTTGTCCTTTCTGGAGCGGGCGGGCGAGGTGCGCGTTGTGGTCGACACCCGCACGGAGGAGGGCACGCGCGCCCTCTTCGGCGGCTCCAACCCGGCGGCTGTTCTCTATGCGAAGAAGAGCTTCATCGACCAGAACCCCCAGACCATGCAGGCCCTCACCAATGTCTTCTACAAGACCCTGCAATGGCTGAAGACCGCGAGCCCCGAAGACATCGCCGCCACCGTGCCGCCGGAATATCTGCTGGGCGACAAGGAGCTTTACATGCTCTCGGCGAAGAACTCGAAGGCCTCCTATTCGCTGACCGGCGTGCTCGATCCCTCGGGCATGAAATCGACCAGCGACATGCTGACCAAGTTCGATCCCGAGCTTGCAGGCGCGAATGTGGATCTGGGCAAGACCTTTGATGATCGTTTTGTGAAGAAGGCGGCGGAGCTGGTGAAGTAATCCGCTGATCGGGAGCCCCTCTTGCGCCATACATTTCACACGCTTGACGTCTTCACCGACACGCCCTTCACAGGCAATCCGCTCGCGGTGGTCAGGGATTGCGAGGGCTTGAGCGAGCAGCGCATGCAGGCCATCGCGCGGGAGTTCAATCTGTCGGAGACGGTATTCGTGCTGGAACCGCTGGACCCCCTGAACAGTGCGCGGCTGCGTATTTTCACGCCCACGCGGGAACTTCCCTTCGCCGGCCATCCCACGATTGGCGCGGCGGTGCTGATCGCCCAGTTGCGCGCGCCAGAGATGCTGGGCGGGGCGGGACTGGGTCTGGCCATCGAGGAGCAGGTGGGGCTGATCGCCTGCACCGTGCGCCGTCAGAAGGGCCGGGCGGCGCAGGCGAGCTTTGTCCTGCCGCGCCTGCCCGAACGCCTGGGTGAGGCGCCCGATGTGGAGTCGATCGCGGCCGCGCTGGGGCTGGAGGTCGCCGATATCGGCTTTGACGCCCATCAGCCAAGCCTGTGGAGCGCAGGCAACGCCTTCACCTTCGTGCCGGTGGCGTCGCTGGAGGCCATGGGCAGGGCGGCCCCCAATCCCGCGCTCTTCTCCACCACCTTTGCGTGCTCGGGCTCCTTGGCCTACCTCTATACCCAGGAGGTGGTGCGTGAGGGTAGCCATGTGCATGCCCGCATGTTCGGGCCGGGGATGGTCATCACCGAGGATCCCGCCACTGGTTCGGCCGCGGCCGCCTTCGCGGGCGTCGCCACGCAGTTCGAGCGGCCGGAAGATGGGGACCATCTCCTGATCATCGAACAGGGCTTCGAAATGGGCCGCCCGAGCATCATCCATCTGCGTCTGCAAATCGAAGGTGGGGTGCTTGTCGACGCCTCCGTGGGGGGCGCGGCGGTCATAGTCTCCCAGGGGACGATTGAGGCGTGAGTGGTCGCCTTGTTCTGGCAAGCGGCGACTTTTTCACCACGCGCTAACCATCAGCATGCGTGGACCCCCACCCCGCACCCCTCCCCACAAGGGGGAGGGGAAGCGGCGGGCGTTTCACCTCAATAATTCAGATCGTTAGCTGCATACCCTCCCCCCTGTGGGGAGGGTCGGCCGCGCCAGCGGACGGGGTGGAGGTCTGCGAATGCTGATCGCTAGCGTTGGTCAAGACCAATGCGAACAGAATCTCTCGCGTCACCCCGGATAGCCGTGGCGGCGCTTGGACGCCGTGACCATGGCGCTGGCCTCGGCGTCCCGACCCGCCTTGCAGGCGTTGGCGGCGGCGGCGATTTCGCGCTGGATCTCGTCATAAACCTTCTGGTTCACATGGCCGGTGTTCAGATCGTTCTGCTGGATCGCCTGCCAGCGGGCCACATCGCCCGAACAGCCGCGCCCCTCCGGCAGTTTGAAGTCGGGCGGGGTGAAGTTGGCGGAGGCGGCCTGCGGCGCCATGGCGACGGGCGCGCTGGCGTTGCAGCCAGCGAGCGCGAGCGTGAGCAGCAGGGGAGCGAGAACGACCTTCATGGGATGCTCCGAATCAGCAAGGATGATCAACGCTCGTAAAGCAGGCGCGCGCGGATGGTGCCGTCGATGGCGCGTAGCTCTTCGAGGATCTGCGGCGCCTCGGTGTAATCGCCCTCGGCGTCGATGACGACATAGCCGAGATCGCCAAAGGTCTGCAGATATTGCGAGGCGATGTTGTGCCCGCGCGAGGAGAAAGCCTGGTTCAGGCGGTTCAGCATGCCCGGCACATTGCGGTGCACATGGATGTAGCGCGTGCCCGCCGGGCGGGGCGGCAATTGGACCTGGGGGAAGTTCACGGCGCCGAGCGTGGAGCCGATGTCGCTGTATTCGATCAGCTTCTTGGCGACTTCCGCGCCGATGCGCTCCTGCGCCTCCTCGGTCGAGCCACCGATGTGGGGGGTCAGGATCACATTATCGATGCCCTGCAGCGGGCTGACGAAGCGATCCTTGTTGGAGGCGGGCTCCACCGGGAACACATCCACCGCCGCGCCCGCCAGATGACCGCTCTTGAGGGCGGCGGCTAGCGCGTCGAGATCCACCACGGTGCCGCGGCTGTTGTTGATGAGGAAGGAGCCCTTGCGCATCATGCGCAGCTGCGCCTCGCCGATCATGTTCGCG
>CAMDOY010000349.1 GCA_945903655.1 Rhizobium sp. Q54
AGCGGGCGCCCGGACCACGGCGGGCGCCGCTTCCGGCGTCGCCGCATAGGCCAGCGCCGCCGCAGGCAAGGCTGGCGCGGGCGCGCCCGTGATGACGGCGGGCAGTTCGGTCGGCCGCGCGATCCGGGTCGCCTCAGGCCTTGGATCGGCCTGGCGCACCTCCGCTACGCGCAACTCGGGCTGGCGCAGCTCCATGGGGCGAGGTTCGGGTTTGGGCGACTCGGCCTTGAGCGACTCGGGCTTGGGCAGTTCCGCCACGCGCATCTCCGCCGGGCGCAGCTCCAGGGGGCGCACAGGTGGCAGGGGCGCGTTGAGCGCCGCCACCAGGCCCGCAGGCAGGTCGGAAGGACGGCGCGCGGGTAGCGGGGCGTCCGAGGCGCGCGGATCCATCGCGGCCATCTGGCGGGGCGGTTCAGCCGAAGCCGATGTCGGCCGCGCCAGAGGCAGGGGCACGGAGGCCAGAGGCGCGGGGCTCAGATAGGTTTCGCCCTGCGGCAGGTTGCGCTGGGCCTGTTCGACGACGGGCGAGCGACGCGGCTCCTCCGCCGCAGGTGCGGACGCGGGCGTCTGGGTCTTCGCCTGGTTGCGGTTCTCCACATAGGTCGCCACGCGCGAGCGCGGACCGCTGCGCGGCGCCGCCGCCATGGTCTCCTCCTCCTCGCCGCCGCCAAAGAGCATCTCGAAGAAGCCCTTGGACTTGACCTGCGCCATGGTGGGTATGGATCCGCCGGAGTCGAGTTCGGCGCGGGCCTCGTCATAGCGGGCCAGCGGCTGGCCATTGGCGGCCAGATGCACGGTCTTGCCGTCGGGGAACAGGCGCGCGAGCTGGTCATAGCTCATGCGCGGCCAGGCCCGCACGCTGCCCACGTCCAGATGGACGAAGGGACTGCCTGCCGTTGGATAATAACCGACCCCGCCCCGTTGCAGGCGCATGGCGATTTCGCGAACCCGGGACATCGGGACATCCGTGTAATGCATGTCCATGGCTTTCCCGAGCATATGCTGGGAATATTCCGCCACGGCCTTGGAGCGGCGGCGCAACATGGCGTTGGTCTGGGGCGAGCGATAGGCGGAGACGATGTGGATGGGCTCCTGCGAGCCGGATTCCCGGTAGGTCTCCCAGACCACGTCGAAGAGCCTCGGATCCATCTTGATGGAATCGTCGTTGCGCCAGTCGCGCAGGAAATGATTGAGCTTCTGGAGCGCGTTGGGATCGTATTGGCCATTCACCCGGAAGGTGGCCTTAATGCTCTCGCCCGAATGGGTATGATAGAGACTGATGGTGCGCGTATCGCCATTGGCTATGGCGTTTTGCGTCTGGGCGGGGGTTAGCGCCGTCAATACGAGGCTCAACGCGCCCGTCAGGGCGAGCATGCGGCTCCCGGAGCGGCGTTTAGGTCTGGACGCCTTGATACTACGCAATTGCAGCAACTGATCACTCGCGTTTCGCGTGGACCCTCGCGGGGGCTTGGGACGAACTTGGTGAGCGTATTGTTACCGAGAAGGGTTAACGGCGCGTGAGTCCGGAAGCAGTTTTAGCCGGGCTGACACGCCGATGCGAACGCAAGGAGAAGTATCGGCCCAAGCTTGGCCAGTCAATTTGGGCGTGAGTGTGTCTTTTCGGCGTCTGCGGGGTCAAGGCGACGCCAGGGCGGGGCGAGATCGGGCCTCGACAGGGCGGGGCAAGCGGGGGCATCATGGGCGAAAGCTGGCGAAACAGGCTGGCGCAGGGAGGTCATCATGTTGAAAATATTACATATTATTTCCGCTGTCGCTTTTTCCGCCAGCGCTTGCGCGGCGCTTCTGGCCCCCGCTCTCGCGGCTGACAAGGTCAATATCGCCTATATCGGGGGAACTGCGGATGTCGGCTTTTATATCGCGGACGCCAAGGGTTACCTGCAGCAGGAGGGGGTCGAGGCGAAATTCATCGTGTTTGATTCGAGCGCCCGCATGGTCGCTCCCCTCGCCACCGGCGACATCGATGTGGGCTCGGGCGCCATCAATGCGGCGACCTATAACGCCTTTCAGCGGGGCATCACCATGCGCGCGGTGGCGGACAAGGCCCGCAACAAGGGCGACTATTCCTATCAGGCCCTTGTCGTGCGCAAGGATCTCTGGGACAGCGGCGCGGTGCGCTCCCTGAAGGATCTGAAGGGCCGCAAATTCGTCACCACCGCCAATGGCGCCAATGAAGCCGCCGTGATCGAGGAGGCCATGCGCTCGGTCGGCCTCACGTCCGCCGACCTCGACATGAGCCTGCTCTCCATGCCCCAGCAGGTGGCGGCCTACGCCAGCGGCGTCCTTGACGCCAGCATCCTGCCGGAGCCCTTTCTCAGCGCCGCCATCAAGCAGAGAACCGTGGTCAGCATGATCCCCATGTCGAAGCTGCGCGAGGATGATGTGAGCGGCGTGATCGTCTATGGGGACGCCTTCATCAAGAACCGCCCCGAGGTCGCCCGCAAGGTCATGCGCGCCTATATCAGGGGCCTGCGCGATTATGTGGACGCGCTGAAGGACAAGCGCCTTGCTGGCCCCGGCGCAGAGGAGGTCGTGGACATCATCGCGCGCTATTCCACAGTCAAGGACAAGGATGTGCTGCGCTCGATCATTCCCCATTATGTCGATCCCGACGGGACCGTGGGCGTCGACAGCCTGCGCAAGGATTGGGCCTTTTACAAGGAGGTCAAGCTCATTGCGGGCGACGTCACCGTCGATCAGATCATCGATGACAGTTTCGTCGCCGCCGCCTTGAAGGATCTTGGTCCCTACAAGCCCAAACGCTGAGAGGACAGAGCGGCGTCAGACGGGCAGGCCCAGGGCCGCCCGCACCTTGCGGGAGTGGCCATAGATGTCGTCACGCAGTTGGAGTTTGCCGCTCTCGTCCACAAAAGCGGTGTAATAGCCGATGTGGATGTCGATGGCCCGGGGCAGCATGATCGTCTCGTTCTTGCCGCCGATCAGCTTGCGGGCGCGTTCCTCGGTCCATCCGTTTTCGGCGCCCAGCACCACTTCGGCGAATTTGAAGGGCTTGTCGAGGCGCACGCAGCCGTGGCTATAGGCGCGCACGCCATTGGCGAAAAGCGAGCGCGTGGGCGTGTCGTGCAGATAGACCGCGTGCTGGTTCGGAAACATGAACTTGATGCGGCCCAGCGCGTTTCGCTCGCCCGGCGGCTGGCGTACGGTCATCCGGCCATTCTTTGTGGTCGAAACTTCGTAGCCCAGCTTTTGCAGATAGGTCGGGTCCTCCGCCATCTTCGGCAGCATCTCCTTTTGAACGATGCTTTCTGGCACGTTCCAGTAGGGATTGACCTCGATGAACTGCATGCGGTTCGAGAAGATCGGCGTTTGCGTGGTGATTTTGCCCACGATCACGCGCGCCCGATAAAATTCCGCATGGGCGCGAAACACGCGCACCGTGAAGTCGGGGATGTTGACCTCGATCCGATCCGCAGATTCGCCCCGCGCGCGCCAGCGCCAGCGCTCCATATTGGCGATGATTTCCGCTTCCAGTCGGGCCGGGTCGCCGCCCGAGAGCGCGGCCACCGTGCGCGCCGTGAGTTGACCGGAGGCCGGCAAGCCATTGCTGCGTTGAAAGTCCGCCACCGCCGAGGCCACACGCGTATCATAAAGCAGGGCCTCCGCGTCTTCCGCCAGAGGCTGAGCGTCGAGGCCGAAACGCGCGCGGATCACCGGCACGCGCGGGTCCTTCATGCCCACTTTCAAGGTCGGGCCCGCCGCGATCAGGTCCTGCGCTTTCGACTTCTCGCGGCGCACTTCGATCAGCTTTTCACGCAGGGCGAGATAGCCGGACTGGGTCGGGTTGAAAGTGCGCAGGGCCGCCGCTGCGTCCGCAGCGTTGCTCACCGTCGCCAGGATATGGCCGGGCTCCGCCACTTCGGGCTTTTCGGTGATGAGTTTGTCGATGGTCTGGGGGTCGATCCGCGAGCCGCTGGCCTGACGGCCATAGGTCACCACCGCCAGGGAGAGAGCGAGATCGGTCGCGGCGCGATCAAAGGCCGTGGTCGCCGTCAGAACCGGCAGGCTCCCGGGCTTCAGGCTGAGGCCGTCCTCATTCGCATGTTCGAGTTGCGCCAGCGCCGCCTTCGCTGCGGTGGTCCAGGCGTCTTTTTCGAACCAGAGCGGCGCATGGGCCCGGGCCGCATAGAAGGCGATGACCGCGTCGCGCTCCCGCCGTGCGGCCTGGCTGCGTGTGGGCTCCCGGCCGTAAGCCTCGAGGGCCTGTTTCATGGCGCCGACGAGATCCTCGGCCTTCGGTTCCACAG
>CAMDOY010000350.1 GCA_945903655.1 Rhizobium sp. Q54
AGCGGGCTGCGCGTGGTCATTCAGGACGGCGTCTGCACCCTGCCCACGGGCGCGCTGCCCGCAGGCCTCAAGCTCACGGCCCTGCGCGATGCGCTGGCCGGCGCGAGCGATGGGCTGGTCCATGCGCTTTTCCCCGATCAGGGCGCCGATGACGCCATGGTCGCCTTCAACGCCGCAATGGCGCGCGATGGGGTGCTGATCGAGATCGCGCCGGGCGCCATCATCGAGACGCCCATTGAACTGAGCTTCATCTCCTCGGGCGATGCGCCCCATGGGGATATTTCGCGCTCGCTGGTGCTGGTGGGAGAGGGCGCTCGCGCCTCGATCCTTGAGAGCCATGCGGCGCCCGCCAAGGTCCAACGCAACAGCGCCACGATCTTCGCGGTGGGCGCGGGCGCTTCGCTCGCCCACGTGTTCGAGACCTGCGCGGAGTCGCCGGAGCTGCATATCGCCACCCTCATCGCCGATGTGGGCCAGGATGCGCGCTTCGAGTCCTTCGCCTTCGTCAGCGCGGGCGAGGTGCTGCGTCGGCAGGCCTTCGTGCGTGGCAGCGGCGAGGGGGCGAAGATCGCCCTGCGCGGCATCAATCTGCTCAAGGGCAAGCAGCATGCGGACACCACGCTTGTGGTGGATCATGCGGTGCCCCATGGCGAGAGCCGCGAGCTGTTCAAGACCATCCTCGATGGCGCGGCGAGCTGCGTGTTTCAGGGCAAGGTGGTCGTGCGTCCCCATGCCCAGAAGACCGATGGCGGCATGAAGAGCCAGGCGATCCTGCTCAGCGACGATGCGGCCATGTACAACAAGCCGGAGCTCGAAATCTTCGCCGACGACGTGGTCTGCGGCCATGGCGCGACGGTGGGCCAGCTCGATGATGACCAGATCTTCTATCTGATGGCGCGGGGCTTGCCGCGCGTTGAGGCCGAGGGGATGATCATCGAGGGTTTCGCGCGCGAGGCGCTGGAATTCGTAGGCGATGAAAACATACGCGAGCGGCTTGGGGCAGGCCTCAGTGACTGGCTCGCGCGGAGGGCATCATGACGCACAGCGAGCCCTATGACGTGATGAAGGTGCGGGCGGATTTTCCGATCCTCGCGCTCAAACCCTATGGCAAGCAGCTTGTCTATCTCGACAACGCCGCCTCGGCGCAAAAGCCGCGCGCGGTCATCGACCGCATGGTCTATGCCTACGAGAACGAATACGCGAATGTCCATCGCGGCTTGCACTATCTCGCCAACGCCGCCACCGAGGCTTTCGAGGGCGCGCGCGAGAAGACCCGCGCGTTTCTCAACGCCGCCTCCACCGACGAGATCATCTTCACGCGCTCGGCGACCGAGTCCCTGAACCTTGTGGCGTCCTCGCTGGGACAGTCCATCGGCGAGGGGGACGAGATCATCCTCTCCATCATGGAGCATCACTCCAACATCGTGCCCTGGCATTTCCTGCGGGAGCGCAAGGGCGCGGTGCTGAAATGGATCGGCGTCGATGAGGAGGGCAACTTCCGCATGGACGAATTCGAGCGCGCCTTCTCGCCGCGCACGAAGGTCGTGGCGATCACGCACATGTCCAATGTGCTGGGCACCATCGTTCCCGTGAAGGAGGTCATCCGCATCGCCCACGCCCATGGCGTGCCCGTGCTGGTGGATGGCTCCCAGGGCGTGGTGCATCTGGATGTGGATGTGCGCGATCTCGATGCGGATTTCTACGCCTTCACCGGCCACAAGGTTTACGGGCCGACGGGCATCGGCGTGCTCTATGGCAAGAAGGCGCTGCTCGAGAAAATGCCGCCCTTCATGGGTGGCGGAGAGATGATCGAGACCGTGACCACCGAGTGCGTCACTTACAATGTGCCGCCACATCGCTTCGAGGCGGGCACGCCGCCCATCGTGCAGGCCATCGGTCTGGGGGCCGCGCTCGACTATATGGAGAGCGTCGGTCGCCCCGCGATCCGCGCCCATGAGGATGGATTGCGCCGCTACGCCCATGAGCGCCTGGGCAAGCTGAATTCGATCCGCATCTTCGGCCAGGCCGCCCAGAAGGGCGCCATCGTCTCCTTCGAGATGAAGGGCGCCCATGCCCATGACGTCGCGACCGTGATTGACCGGGCGGGGGTGGCGGTACGCGCAGGAACCCATTGCGCTATGCCGCTGATGGCCCATTATGGGGTGACATCCACATGCCGGGCCTCGTTCGGCATGTATAGCACCTATGAGGAAGTCGATACGCTGGTGGAGGCTTTGGCCAAGGCCGAAGCCCTGTTCGCGTGAGGAGCGCAAGATGAGCGACGCATCCGCCGCCGATCGTGAGATCAACCCCAACAGGCCAGCCATGGACCTGCCAGCGGCCCTGCCGCCGGACGAGCTGGATCGCCTGACCGAGGACCTCATCGTCGCCATGAAGACCGTCTTCGACCCGGAAATCCCGGTCGATGTCTATGAACTCGGCCTGATCTATCGGGTTGACGTGGATGACAGCCGCTTCGTCACCATCGACATGACCCTGACCGCGCCGGGCTGCCCGGTGGCGGGCGAAATGCCGACCTGGGTGGAGAATGCGGTCACGGCGGTGCCCGGCGTGTCCGGCGCCAAGGTGAACATGGTGTTCGAACCCCCATGGAATCAGACCCGCATGTCCGAAGAGGCGAAGATCGCTCTGGACATGTGGTGAGTTGTTTCGAATGGGGCGTAAGATGCCCATATGAGAATCGCTGCGTCGCCGGACCTTGAACCCGGCCGAAACAGGAGAGAGCAATGGGAAGCGCGAAATCTCGCTTCAAGGTCATGACCCTGACGGACGCCGCCGCCGAGCGCGTGCGCGAGATCATGGCCAATGCCGAAACGCCCATGGCGGGCCTGCGGGTGGGCGTCAAGAATGGCGGCTGCGCGGGCATGTCCTACACGATGGAATGGGCCGCCAGCGTCGCGCCCCTCGATGAGGTGATCGAGGACAAGGGCGTGACGGTGCTCATCGACCCCAAGGCGGTGCTCTTTCTATTGGGCACGCAGATGGATTTCGAGGCGTCGAAACTCTCCTCGGGCTTCGTCTTCAAGAACCCAAACCAGACCTCCGCCTGCGGCTGCGGCGAGAGCGTAGCGATTGAGCCCGCCAAGCCCGAGGATATGCAGCAGGCGATGGGGTAGGGCTGTGGCGCTATGGCGCCACCTCAGGACTTCACGCGCACATAGTCGCCCGGCGCATCGCAGAGCGGCTTCAGCTTGCCGTCGCCGGGCTCGCGGGCGGGGACCATCTCCGGGGCCTGGGCGGTGACCCAGGTGATCCAGTCGAGCCACCAGGTGCCGGGATGCTCCGTGGTCTTCGTCAACCAGTCCTCGAATTCGCCAGCGGGGCGGGGGCCGGTCCAGTATTGGTATTTCGGCTTGCCCGCCGGGTTCACCACGCCCGCGATATGCCCCGACCCCGACAGCACATAGCGCATGTCGCCGCCAAAGAATTTCGCGCCGTTGAAGACGGATTTCGCAGGCGCGATATGGTCCTCTTTTGCGGCGAGGTTGTAGATGGGGATCGCCACTTTTTTCAGGTCCAGCCGAACATTGGAGAGGGTGATCTTGCCCTGCGTGAGATTGTTCTCGAGGTAGCAATTGCGCAGGTAGAAGGAGTGGTTCGCCTTGGGCATGCGGGTGGAGTCGGAGTTCCACACCAGCAGGTCGAAGGGCGGGGGCTCCTTGCCCTTGAGATAGTTATTGACGAAATAGGTCCAGATCAGCTCGTTGGGCCGCAGCATGTTGAAGGCGGAGGCCATGCGCGCGCCTTCCAGAAAACCCGCCTCATCCATCTTGCCCTCGATGGACTTGATGCGCTGCTCATCGACGAAATGCTTGAGATCGCCGGGATCGGTGAAATCCACCTGCGTGGTCAGCAGGGTGGCGCTGGCGATGCGGTTGTCCTTCACGGCGGCCATCCAGGCCAGCGTCATGGAGAGCAGGGTGCCGCCCACGCAATAGCCCATGGCCGAGACCTGCCGCTCGCCGGTGGCCTGCTCGATGGCGTCGAGGGCGGTGAGAATGCCCTCGTGCATATAGTCCTCGAAGCTCTTCTCCGCCTGTCGCTCGTCCGGATTGACCCAGGACATGATGAAGACCGTGAGCCCCTGGGACACCGCCCAGCGCACGAAGCTCTTCTCGGGGTTCAGGTCCAGCACATAGAACTTGTTGATCCATGGCGGCACGATCAGCAGGGGCCGCTTGTAGACGGTGGGCGTCGTCGGCGTGTACTGGATCAGCTCGAAG
>CAMDOY010000351.1 GCA_945903655.1 Rhizobium sp. Q54
CGAGCCCGCCCTGCGGGAGGCATTCGCAACGCGGCTTGCTTTGGCGGGGGTCGAGCTGGCGCGGCGGTCCATCGTGCGCACGGTGGCGGCCTTCTGGCCCCTGCCGGGGGAGCCGGATGTGCGAGGCCTGCTGGCGGCGCTCAATTATCATGAGTTCGCGGGCGCCCTGCCCGTGGTGATCGGGCCGGGCATGCCCCTGATCTTCCGCAAATGGTCGCCGCGCGATCTCTTGCTCGAAGGCCCCTACGGGATCATGCAGCCCTCCGCCCATCTGCCCGAAGTGCTGCCCGACATCGTCTTCGTGCCGCTGGCGGCCTTTGACCGGCGCGGCCACCGGATCGGCTTCGGGGCGGGCTATTATGACCGCACCCTCGCCAGCCTGCGGTCCATGAAACCCATCCTGGCCGTGGGAACGGCCTATTCGGTTCAGGAAGTCCCTGCTATTCCAGAAGAGCCCCATGACCAGCGGCTGGATCTCGTGATCACCGAGACCGAATGGATCGATTGCAGGACAGACTGACCACATGCGGATTCTCTTCATCGGCGACATCGTGGGCCGCGCCGGGCGCGACATCCTCCTCAACCGCCGGCCCGGCCTGCGCCGGGACTGGAAGCTCGACTTCGTGGTGGTGAATGGCGAGAACGCCGCCGGAGGCTTTGGCATCACCGAGGCCATCTGTGGGGAGATCATCGAGGCAGGCGCCGATTGCGTGACGCTCGGCAACCACGCCTGGGACCAGAAGGAGGCGCTGGTCTTCATAACGCGCCAGCCGCGCCTCATCCGCCCTCTGAATTATCCCGCAGGCACGCCCGGGCGCGGCGCCAATCTGCTAGAGGCCCAGAACGGCGCGCGGGTGCTGGTGATGAATGTCATGGGCCGGGTCTTCATGGACCCGCTGGACGATCCCTTCGCCGGGGTGGAGCGGGAGCTGGGCGCCTGCCCGCTGGGCCTGGCCTGCGACGCCGCGCTCGTCGACATCCACTGCGAGACCACGAGCGAGAAATACGCCATGGGCCATTTCTGCGATGGCAGGGCCTCGCTGGTGGTGGGCACCCACACCCACGCCCCCACCGCCGACGCCCAGATCCTGCCCCATGGCACCGCCTATCTGACGGACGCGGGCATGACCGGCGACTATGATTCGGTGATCGGCATGGACAAGGGCGAGCCCCTGCAACGCTTCACCCGCAAGATCTCGCAAGGGCGCTTCGAGCCAGCGCTCGGCCCGGCAACCCTGTGCGGCGTGGCGGTGGAGACCGACGACAAGACCGGCCTCGCCCTCAAGATCGCGCCGGTGCGGCTGGGCGGGCGGTTGATGGAGGCGGTTCCGGGGTTCTGGGGTTGAAAGGATAGGGAGTTTATCCCGAGTTATCGAAAAAAGATAAACTTGGGTAACTTCCTTATAGACCGCCGCCCTCCCCCTTTTCGACGGCTACATGCGGCGGACCATGGCCTTTTGATTTGCTGAGCTTCCCGTCATATAAGGCCTCAAAATCGACTTTGCAAAACCGACTTTGGACGTCCGAACGCGCAGGGGAAGACATGGCAGGTCATAGCCAGTTCAAGAATATCATGCACAAGAAGGGCAAGCAGGACGCGATCCGCTCCAAGCTCTTCTCCAAATTCGCCCGTGAAATCACGGTGGCCGCCAAGATGGGCATGCCCGACCCCGCCATGAACCCGCGCCTGCGGCTGGCGGTTCTGGCGGCGCGGCAGGAGAACATGCCCAAGGACAATATCGAGCGCGCCATCAAGAAGGCCGTGGGCGGCGACGCCGAGAACTATGACGAGGTGCGCTACGAGGGCTACGCCCCCGGCGGCGTGGCGGTCATCATCGAAGCCCTGACCGACAATCGCAACCGCACGGCGGGCGAGGTGCGCTCCTATTTCACCAAGGCGGGCGGGGCGCTGGCGGAGACGGGCGCCGTCTCCTTCATGTTCGACCATGTGGGCTCGATCGAATATCCCGGCTCCGTCGGCTCAGAAGACGCGATCATGGAGGCCGCCATCGAGGCGGGCGCCGATGACGTGATCTCCAATGAGGAGGGCCACGAGGTCGTCACCACCATCGAGAGCTTCTCCGAGGTGGCCAAGGCGCTGGAGGCGAAATTCGGCGAACCCCGCAAGTCCAAGCTGGTCTGGAAGCCGCAGAACACCATCACCGTGGATGACGAAGCGGGCGAAAAGATCCTCAAGCTGATCGGCAATCTCGAGGACAACGACGACGTGCAGAACGTCTACGCCAACTTCGAGATTTCGGACGCGCTTGTGAAGAAGATGGGTGGGTGATTTCGGCAGTCGGCAGTCGGCAGTCGGCAGTCGGCAGTCGGCAGTCGGCAGTCGGCAGTCGGCAGTCGGCAGTAAGATTTTTGAATCAAGCACTTGCTGTCAAGAGCAATATTCAGGCATGGGCGCCCGACTGCCGACTGCCTAATTCCCACTGCCTACTCAGCCGCCTTCACGCGATCCCCCAGCGCCGCAGCGCCCATCTCGAACTGCAGGCGGGCGAGGCGCGCATAGAGACCGCCGCGCGCGACGAGATCCGCGTGGGAGCCCTCTTCCACGATGCGCCCCTGATCCACCACCAGAATCCGGTCCGCCGACAGCACCGTCGCCAGCCGATGGGCGATGACGATGGTGGTGCGGCCCTTCATGATGTTTTCCAGGGCCTTTTGCACCAGCGTCTCGTTCTCCGCATCGAGCGCCGAGGTGGCCTCGTCCAGCAGCAGCACGGGGGCGTCGAGCAGCACCGCGCGGGCGATGGCGAGGCGCTGGCGCTGGCCGCCTGACAGGGTCACGCCGCGCTCGCCGATGAGGGTGTCGTAACCCTCCGGCAGGGCCCGGATGAATTCGTCGGCGGCTGCGCGCTCGGCGGCGGCGTGCATCTGCGCATCCGTGGCGTCGGGGCGGCCATAGCGGATATTATCGGCGACGCTGGCGCCGAAGATCACGGGATCCTGCGGCACCAGCGCCAGACGCCCGCGCACCTGCGCCGGGTCAGCAGCGCGCAGATCGACCCCGTCGAGGCGGATGGAGCCGCTCTGGGGATCATAAAAGCGCATCAGCAACTGGAAGACCGTGGACTTGCCCGCCCCCGAGGGACCGACGATGGCCACGGTCTCGCCGGGCTCCACGGTGAAGGTCAGCCCCGCCAGGGCCTGATCGGCGGGGCGGGTGGGATAGGCGAAGCCAACCGCGTCAAAAGCGACGCGTCCCTCGGCGGGCGTCGGCAGGGGCGTGGGATGGGCGGGCGCCACGATGGTGGGCTGAACCGCGAGAATCTCCGCGATGCGCCCCGCCGCGCCTGCGGTGGCCGACAATTCGCTCCAGACCTCCGACAATTGCCCCAGCGCGCTCGCCCCCAGCACCGCCGAGAGCACGAATTGCGACAGGAGCCCGCCGGTGATGCGGCCCGCGATGACATCCTGCGCGCCCAGCCACAGCACGGCCACCACGCTGGCGAAGGCGAGGAAGATCGCCACCGTGGTCAGCAGGGCGCGGGCGAGGGTGGCGGCGCGGGCGGCGTCATAGGAGGCTTCCACCGCCCGGCGAAAGCGCCCTACGGTGGCCTTCTCGGCCACGAAGGCCTGCATGGTGCGCATGGCGCCCAGACTCTCCGCCGCATAGGCGGTGGCCTCGGCCAGGGTGTCCTGCGCGGCGCGGGAGCGCTGGCGCACGGAGCGACCCGACATGACCAGCGGCAACACGATGATGGGGATCGCCACCAGCACCAGGCCCGACAATTTCGGGCTGGTGTAGATCATCATGCCGATGGCGCCGATGAACATGAAGAAATTGCGCAGGGCCGTGGAGGCCGAGGAGCCGAAGGCGGATTTCATCTGCGTGGTGTCGGCGGTGAGCCGCGACACCAGCTCGCCGGATTGGGCGGTGTCATAGAAAACCGGATCAAGCCGGGCCAGATGGGCGAAGACATCGGCGCGCAGATCCGCCACCACGCGCTCGCCGAGCGTGATGACCAGAAAATACCGCGTGCCCGACGCAAAGGCCAAAACGCCGACCACGATGAGCATGGCCAGAAAATATTGGGTGATGACCCCGGAATTCTCGGAGGCGAAACCATGGTCGATCATGCGGCGCACGGCCACAGGCACGGAGAGGGTGGCGCCGGCGGCGACGATCAGGGCCGTCAAAGCCCCGGCGATCCAGAGCCGGTAACGGCCGGCGTAGGGCAGCAAGGGCACGAGCGCCCGCAGGGAGGTGCGCGGCTTTTTGGCTGGGTT
>CAMDOY010000352.1 GCA_945903655.1 Rhizobium sp. Q54
CCATCAACGCCTTCCTCGCCGCCAATGACGACCACACCCTGCTCTACGCCTCCACCGCCTCCTTCATCGTGCATCCCTACACCCTGCAGTCAAAACCGCCCTATGACGCGGAGCGTGATCTCAATCCCATCGTGCGCACCGCCGATTCGGGGCTTGCGGTGGCTCTCTCCACGGAGTCCGGGGCGAAGACCCTTCGCGACTTCGTTGACCTCGCGCGCAAGAATCCCGGAACGCTCAATGTCGCGGGCGGGGCGGGATTGGCCGAAATGAGCGTTCGCGCATTCGTGAAGGAGCAGGGGCTCAATGTGACCATTGTGCCCTATCGCGACATCATCCAGGCGGGCGCGGATCTCGCCGCCAATCGCATTCAGCTCGTCTCGGCCTCGCTCTCCATGCCCATGCCCTTTGTGCAGGCGGGCAGCGTGAAACTGGCGGCCATCGCGGCCCCTGCGCGCACGCCGCTGGCGCCCGATGTGCCAAGCGCGCCGGAAGCGGGGTTCCCCACCCTGGGCTACGAGTCGACGGTGGGCTTCTACGGCCCCGCGCGCATGAGTTTGGACCTGCGCCGCAAGATCGCCGCCGATGTGATCGAAGCGCTCAGAGATCCCGCCCTCGCCAAGCGGCTCTTCGATGCCGGCCTGGTGGTGGCCGCAGAGGGACCGGAGGAGCTGGCCGCCATCGTGCGGCGCCAGAAGGAGGCGACCACGCGCCTCGCCGATGTGCTGGGGGTGAAGGCGAAGGAGAATTGAGCGCGTCACTCAACGACCCCGTCCCGCGCAAGCGAAGACGCAAGGGGCGATTGTTTTTGGCGCGATATCCAGACCGCTTACTTCGCAACCTTGCCCGGCATGTTTGACTCCGAAAAGATCAATCGGAACTCGATGCTCGTGCAATTGTCCCCTCCAGCGCGACCGCGCGCGCCAGGGTATTGGAGATCGTGCCATATTTGCGCACATTGGCATGGAGCAGATCGAGGCGATGGTCGTCCTCGTCCGTATCGACAATCAATTCATAATCGATGCGCACCATGAGCGGGGGCGCATCCTGCCGCACGCCGCGTAGCTTCACCTCCACGCCGCGAAAGCTGAAATGGAGCATGGGCGCCACGCGCTCGATACCCTTGATCATGCAGGCCGCCACCGAGGCCAGCAGCAGTTCGGCTGGGTTGAAGGCGTCGATCCTGCCTTTCAGGTCGGTATCGAGAAGAATCGTGGCGTCCTTGGCGCGCGCCTCGCTCCCATGGCTGTCCCTGCGGATCGCCGTCACCTGATATTCGAGCATGGACCTGACCTTTTGATGGGAGGGTGGTGAAATCCATGGATATGCAGATAGGGCGGTTCATGTCCTTGCGATTGCGCAGGGGGAAATACTGCGGGCCTCAAGCGCCCCCATGATCCAGCTTGAGGCACGCGCGTAACTTTTCCAGGGGCCTCGCCCGTCTCACAGGAGCATGGCATGAACGCGGGCATTCATTGGCTCTATCTGCTGGCGGCGGGCCTGTGCGAGATCGGCTGGCCGCTGGGGCTGAAGCTCTCCGAAGCGCCCGCCTTCAGGATCTTGGGCCTGGCGCTCTCACTGGTTTGCCTGAGCGTCAGCGCCGGTCTGCTATGGCTCGCCCTGAAGGGCATTCCGCTGGGCACGGCCTATGCTGTCTGGACCGGCATCGGCGCCGCCGGGACCTTCGTGCTGGGTGTGATCGTCTTCGGCGACCCCACCTCCCTGCTGCGCTGGCTGGGCCTCGTGCTCATCGTGTCGGGGGTCGCCTGCCTCAAGGCGGCGTGAGTTTCGCCCCCGCCTCATACCAGCCCCGGCTCGCCTTCACGATATGCACCACCGAGAGCATCACCGGCACCTCCACCAGCACGCCCACGACGGTCGCAAGCGCCGCGCCTGAGTTGAGCCCGAAGAGGCTGATGGCGGCGGCGACCGCCAGTTCGAAGAAGTTGCTCGCGCCTATGAGGGCCGCAGGCGCCGCCACGCACCAGGCCACGCCAAAGCGGCGGCTCAGCCAATAGGCGAGGCCTGCGTTGAGATAGACCTGTATCAGGATCGGGACCGCCAGCAAGCCGATCACCAGGGGCTGCGCGAGGATCTGCGGGCCCTGAAAGGCGAAGAGCAGCACCAGCGTCGCGAGCAAAGCCACCAGCGACACCGGCCCCAGCGCCGCCTGCGTCTGCGCCAGCGCCTCGCCGCCCCGCCGCAGCAGGGAGGCGCGCCAGACCTGCGCGAGGATCACGGGGATGACGATGTAGAGAACCACCGAGAGAAACAGCGTGTCCCAGGGCACGGTGATCGAGGCGACGCCCAGCAGCAGACCCACCAGCGGCGCGAAGGCGAAGACCATGATGACATCGTTCAGCGCGACCTGACTCAAGGTGTAATTGGGCTCGCCCTCGCACAGGTTCGACCACACGAAAACCATGGCCGTGCAGGGCGCCGCCGCCAGCAGAATGAGCCCCGCGATATAGGAGGGGATCTGGTCGGCGGGCAGCAGCGGGGCGAAGAGATGGCCGATGAAGACCGCGCCCAGCAGCGCCATGGAGAAGGGCTTCACCGCCCAGTTGATGAAGAGCGTGACGCCCACGCCGCGCCAATGCTGGCGCACATTGCCCAGCGAGCCGAAATCGATCTTCAGCAGCATGGGAATGATCATCAGCCAGACCAGCACGGCGACGGGCAGATTGACCTTGGCGACCTCCGCCATGGCGATCACATTGAAGAGGCCGGGCAGCGCATAGCCCAAAGCCACGCCCGCCACGATGCAAAGGGCCACCCAGAGGGTCAGATAGCGTTCGAAAATGCTCATGGATCAGGCCTTGCCAGCGTCAGGGTGGGTGGCGCCTTCGAGCTGGCCGATGGCGTCGAGGCGGGCCTTGAGGGTCATCCGGTCGAGGCTCTTCACCGGCAGGGCGGCGAAGGCGCTGATGCGGTTGCGCATCTGCTGGAAAGCGGTGACGAAGGCCGCTTCTTTTTCCATGTCGGATCCCTCAACCGCCGCCGGATCTTCAATGCCCCAATGGGCGGTCATGGGCTGGCCCGGCCAGAAGGGGCAGGCTTCCCCGGCGGCGCTGTCGCAGACCGTGAAGACGAAATCCATGACAGGCGCGCCGGGCGCGGCGAATTCATCCCAGCTCTTGGAGCGATAGCCCTCCACCGGATAGCCATAGGCGCCCAGCACCTTGAGGGCGAAGGGGTTCACCACGCCCTTGGGCTGGCTGCCCGCCGAGAAGGCGTTGAAGCGCCCCGCGCCGTCCTTGCGCAGGATGCCCTCGGCCAGCACCGAGCGGGCGGTGTTGCCGGTGCACAGAAACAGGACGTTGTAGATCGTGTCAGACACCAGCGTTTTCCTTCGGCGGACAGCAGGGGAGGAGATCGGCGATCAGGGGCGCGCAGATTTCGGGCCGCCCGTTGCAGCAATCCTGCAGCAGGAAGCGCGCGAGGGCGCGGAACCCATCGAGATCGGCGCGATAGATGATGGAGCGGCTGCGGCGTTCCCCCCGCACCAGCCCCGCCCGGGCCAGAATGGCCAGATGGGTGGACATGGTGTTCTGGGGCACGCGGGCCAGCCTCGCCAACTCGCCCGCAGGCACGCCCTCGGGCTCGCGGCTTACCAGCAGGCGGAAGGTTTCCAGCCGGGTGGCCTGGGCGAGGGCGGCGAGACAGTCGATGGCTTGATCAGTTTCCATATATCCAGAATGACCGATGCATGTGACAGATTCAAGACAGATCGGAAGGCTTGGGATAAGTGGGAAGCCGGTTGCCCCGCCCGGTCCGGGGCTATATCGTTCTCCCATGCTGCACCGCCTGATGTTCATCTGCTTCCTGATGCTGGCTTCGGTCTGGGCCGCGCCCGGCGCCATGGCCCATGGGGCGCATGAGCATGGCCATAAGGCGCAGGCCCAGCCTGCCGCTTCTCAAGAACAAGCCGCCCCCGCGCCCATGGCCGCGACCGCGCAACCCGCCTGCATGACTTGCAGCCGGGAGGACGCCCACCATCACGATGGCGATTGCTGCTCCTTCGGCTGCCATCTGCTGTCCCTGCCGGCCCAGGCGACCCTCTCCCTGCGGGACACCCTGCACGTAGCGCCGCCCATGGCGCGCATGCGAGCGGCTCATGGCCTCAATCCCTCCGGCCTCGAACGACCCCCCAGAGCCTGATCCCTCCCGGACATCGCGGGCCAGCGCAGGCGCATCAGGTGCGCCCTGCCGCTGGCCATTCGTCCAAGGATCTGGATCTG
>CAMDOY010000353.1 GCA_945903655.1 Rhizobium sp. Q54
GGCGCCAACAAGCCCATGCTGGGCGCCCAGATGGCGAAGGACTATCCGGAACTGGGCGGCGTCCCGGCGCCCTGAAAAGAATGATCCGGCCGCGCAGGGCGTGGCCGGATCCTCATCTGACGGACATCCTGATCAGAGACGCAATCGCCTCACATCAACCGCGCCTGCATCAGCAACAATTTCTTCGCGAGAATGACGGCGGCGGGCGCATCATCGGCCACCCCATCGGCGCCGACCTGAACGGCTCTTTCGGGGTGTCCCGTAAACACCGGTCCTCCCACCATCACGCCAATATGCTTGTTGCGCGAGACGCGCCGCATCTCGTCAATGCTGCGCCCGATCTCCTCAAGCCCATCTTCGGCGCTCAAGGCGACGCCCACCACCGCATACCAGTCGGCGGCGACATCCGCAGCGATCTCCTTGATGCTGGGCCCCTTGCGGATCGCGACATCCCAGCCGGCGGCCCGCATGAGCTTGCCCACCATCTCGATGCCGAACACATGCTGTTCGCCAGGCGCCGTCGCCAGCAAGACGCGATGTTGAAGGTCGATGACCGGAATATCGTCTGCGGCGCCAAAAATGGCCAGAAGCTCCTGCAAACGGGCGACGCCGATGGTCACATCGACGAAGTCGCAGAGGTCCTGCTCCCAATATTCGCCAAGACGCCGCGCAGTGGGCGCCAGCAAATGGACAAAGAGCGTGTCGAGCGAATGGCCCCGGGCCTGCATTTTCTCGAAATAGGCGCGGGCGGCGGAACTGTCCGGCGTCATGGTGAGATCCCCGAATTCGGTGATCTCTTCCGCGGTGAAGGTCTCGACCGCATCATCTTCCCGCCGGACATTCTTGTGAATCAGCAAAAGCCGGGGAACGATCTGCTGGGCGATGACGCTCGCCAGACGCGCTTGCCGCTCGCGGTAATCAGCCCGACGCAATATGGAGGGAACAGGCTTTCCCGTATAGGAGCCCGCACTCGTTTCAGCATCCGAAAAGGCAGAGTTCGGAGCGCTCTTCTCGCTATTCCGTCTCATCGCCAGCCCCCTGATTTCACTTTGGCCCCGTTTTTCGCCGCCTGATCCAGACCCGGGCCATTCGTGAACGGGTCGATAGAAGCCCAGAAACGAACAATAGTAAAGCTTGATTGACGATTTTCGGTTTTGTAAGCTTTGGTTGTCGCTGAACCCCGGCGAAAAAAGATGCGCCGCCTGCCCGTGGAACGGGGGTAAACAAGGCGTTCTACAGTTCGCGGAGCTGGAAAAGAGCGCCTTGCCTATGAAAAAATCCCATATTTTCATCGCTTTGTTGGCCTGCTTGGCGAGCATCGGGAGTTTGCGGGTCCTGCTGGACGCCCGCGAGGGCCTCAGGATCGAGGATCGGCGGGTGGGTGAGATCCCCGCGCGCATTTTTCACCCATCCGGCCCTGCCAATGGCGCCGTGGCCCTGATCGCCCATGGATTCGCGGGCTCGCAGCAGCTCATGCAGCCCATGGCCCTGACCCTCGCCCATAGCGGCTACACCGCCGTGACCTTCGATTTCGCGGGCCATGGCCGCAACGCCCGCCCCATGCGTGGCGGGGTGAAGGACATGGGCGAGAGCACCCGCACGCTGACCTCCGAAATCGATGAAATGACCGCCTTCGCGCGCGGCCTCTCCGGCGGCAAGCCCATCGCGCTGGTGGGTCATTCCATGGCGGCGGATCTCATCGTCCAATACGCCATGGACCGCAGGGATATCGGCGCCGTCGCCGCCCTCTCGGTCTTCGGCGCGGGGATCACCCGCGAACAGCCGCGCAATCTCATCGTCATCACCGGCGCCTGGGAGCCCGCCATGCTGACGGATGCGGCTGCGCGCATCGCAGGGCTCGCCGCTGATGGGCCCGCGCTCGAACGCGTCACCTATGGGGATTTTTCGCAGGGGACCGCGCGCCGCTATGTGCTGGCGGAGGGCGCCGAACATATTGGCGTGATCTATAGCCGGGATGGATTGACGCAGACCCGCGACTGGCTGAACAGCGCTTTCGGGGAGAGCATGACGGGGCTCATTGATAGTAGGGGCAAATGGCTGGCGCTTCTGTTTGCGGGCTTGCTGGCGCTGGCATGGCCTCTGTCAAAGGCGCTGCCCGTTCTGTCAGAAAAGCCGCTGGGCGCGGGGCTTGGTTGGAAGCGTCTGGCGCCCATCGCCCTCGCGCCCGCGATTTTCACACCGCTGATCCTTTGGAAAGCGCCGACGGATTTTCTGCCGATTCTGCTGGGGGATTATCTCGCCGTGCATTTCGTGGTCTATGGCTTGCTGACTGCGGGCGGGCTTTGGCTAACGCGCCATCATTCCCCCGATGCCGCAGCCTATTGGCGCAAACCGCTGGCGCCCGCGCTCGGTTTGGCGATCTATTATACCCTGGGCTTGGGCGCCCCCATCGACGCTTTCGTGACGTCCTTCATGCCGAGTGGCGTGCGCTGGCTGCTCATCGCGCCCCTGTTCGTCGCCACCGCCCTCTATTTTCTCTGCGATGAATGGCTGACGCGCGGCGAGGGCGCGGCGCGGGGCGGCTACGCCTTTTCAAAAATCTGCTTCATCGCCTCGCTGCTGGGCGCGGTGGCGCTGAACCCGCAGAAGCTCTTCTTCCTGATCATCATCGTGCCGGTGATCTTCATTTTCTTTATGGTCTACGGCCTCATCAGCCGCTGGACCTATGGGCGCACGGGCGATCCGCGTGTGGCGGCGCTGGCGAATGCGGCGGGTCTGGCCTTCGCCATCGCCGTCACCTTCCCCATCATTGGTTAAGCGCGCCGCGTCGCCGTGACCTGCGGCAGGGCGGAGAGCACGCGCTCCACGATGGCCTTGGCGTCGAGCCCCGCTCGTGCATAGAGCTTCTCAGGCTTGTCGTGATCGAGGAAGAGGTCGGGCAGCACCATGGTGCGCACGCGCAGACCCTTATCCAGCAGGCCTTCGTCCGACAGATGTTGCAGCACAAAGCAGCCGAAGCCGCCGGTAGAGCCCTCCTCCACCGTGATCAGCACTTCATGCTCGCGCGCCAGACGCTCGATGAGCGCCGCATCAAGCGGCTTGGCGAAGCGGGCGTCGGCCACCGTGGTCGAGAGACCGCGCGCGGCGAGATCGTCCGCCGCGAGCAGGCATTCCCCAAGGCGCGTGCCCAGCGACAGCAGCGCCACACGCGAGCCCTCGCGCAAGACGCGGCCCTTGCCGATTTCCAGCACCTGACCCTTGGCGGGCATATCGACGCCCACGCCATCCCCGCGCGGATAACGCAGGGCGATGGGGCCGGAATCATAGGCGGCGGCGGTGGTGACCATATGCACCAACTCCGCCTCGTCGGCGGCGGCCATCAGCACCATATTCGGCAGGCAGCCGAGATAGGCGACATCAAAAGACCCCGCATGGGTCGCGCCATCTGCGCCCACGAGGCCCGCGCGATCAATGGCGAAGCGCACAGGCAGATTCTGCAGCGCCACATCATGCACGATCTGGTCATAGGCGCGCTGCAGGAAGGTGGAATAGATCGCGCAGAAGGGCTTGTAGCCCTCGGTCGCAAGGCCCGCCGCGAAGGTCACCGCATGTTGTTCGGCGATGCCCACATCGAAGATGCGATCCGGGAAGGCGTTGCCGAAAATATCCATGCCAGTGCCTGATGGCATGGCGGCGGTGATGCCCACGATCTTGTCATCGAGTTGCGCCGCCTTCACCAGGCTCTCGCCGAAGACGCGCGTATAGGAGGGCGCATTGGCCTTGGGCTTAACCTGCGCGCCGCTCACGAGATCAAAGGCGTTGACGCCGTGCAGCTTGTCGGCCGCCGCTTCGGCGGGCGCGTAGCCCTTGCCCTTTTGCGTCACCACATGAACGAGGATCGGGCCCTCCTGCGCATCGCGCACATTTTGCAGCACGGGCAGGAGATGATCGAAATTATGGCCATCGATGGGCCCGACATAGTAGAAGCCCAGCTGCTCGAAGAGCGTGCCGCCGGTGAAGAAGCCGCGCGTCAGCTCTTCGGCGCGGCGGGCGCTTTCGAAGATGAAGGGTGGCATTTTCTTGGCGAGTTTTTTGCCCTTCTCGCGCAGGCCACGATAGGTCCCGCCCGAAAGCAGGCGCGACAGATAGGACGACAGCGCGCCGACCGGGGGCGCGATGGACATGTCGTTGTCGTTGAGGATCACGATGAGGCGGGAGTCCATGGCCCCCGCGTTGTTCATGGCCTCATAGGCCATGCCTGCGGACATGG
>CAMDOY010000354.1 GCA_945903655.1 Rhizobium sp. Q54
TCCTCCGATCCAAAAACCGGACAAACCACGTGCTACCTAAACCGGACATATCATGTGCTCGCGACAGTCAACCGCTCGCCCCATGACAGCTTGCCGCGTCGGGGTTAAGCTCTACAAAAATCCAGACAGGAGAGGTGACCCCATGGCCATCAGCACCCGCACCGGCACGCCCATTCATTACGAGGTTCAGGGGCAGGGGCCCGCCATGGTCCTCATCCACGCCAATCCCTTTGATCGGCGCCTATGGCTCTATCAGGCGGCGCGCTACAGCGCCTTCTACAAGGTCATCAATGTGGACCTGCGCGCCTATGGGCACTCGGACAAGACCTTCACGCCCTTCACCCTGGGGGATTTGAAGGACGATGTGCGGGGCGTCATGGCCTGCGAGGGGGTCGAGAAGGCCATCTTCATGGGGGTCAGCGTGGGGTCGGGCATTTCAATGCTCATGGGCCTTGACCATCCCGAGGCCTGCGAGGCCGTAGTGCTGGTGGGCGGGTCCAGCGACGGGCCGCGCGATGTGGAGAGCATCGTCGCTAAAGTGCGTCAGGAGACCCTTGGCGAGGACATCATGGGCTTCATGCGCAGCTATGTGGGCCCGGGCTTCGCGGAAAGCCGCACGGGCGCCTGGCTCCTCAACCAGTTCATTGATCGGGTGGAGCATCAGTCCGCCGCCACCATCGGGCAGGTGTTTCGCGCCCGGGGCAATTGGGACATGACGGATCGCCTCGCCTCCCTTAGCGTGCCCACCCTGGTGGTGAATGGCGAATTCGACCTGTCGCTGGAGCGCGGACGGCGCACAGCCGCCATGGTTCCCGGCGCCAAACACGCCCTGCTGCCGGGCACGGGCCACGCCTGCGTGATCGAGGATCCCGAGGGTTTTGATGCGGCGGTCGTGCCCTTCCTGCGGGATTTGGGTCTGTGGCGCGGTCCCTGAGCCTTGCCGCTGGGGGGCTGAGGCCCTAAAAGGCGAGGCCTTGAGGCGGGCCGGATCACCGGCCTGCAGGCGGATTCGCCATGAGCTTGACCGATTTTCTCGCGCCCGGGCGCGCCACAGGCCAGACGCCCAAGCGCGGCGTCGCGCTTTTGCTCGTCCTGCTGTCGCTCGCCCTGTTCCTGCCGGGCTTCGCGTCGCTCCAGCCCATGGACCGGGACGAGCCCCGCTTCGCGCAGGCGACGAAGCAAATGCTCGAAACCGATGATTTCGTTGTGATCCGCTTCCAGACGGAGGCGCGCAACAAGAAGCCGGTGGGCGTCTATTGGCTGCAGGCGGGCGTTGTGGCGGGGGCGCAGGCGCTGGGCGTGCCCGAAGCGCGCGCCAAGATCTGGCTCTACCGGCTGCCCTCCCTGATCGGCGCCGTGGCCACGGTGCTGCTGACCTGGTGGGCGGCGCTCGCTTTAGTGGGCGAGGGGGCGGCGCTGATCGCGGCCATGCTCATGGCCTCCACCATTCTGCTGGGCGTCGAGGCGCGCCTCGCCAAGACCGACGCCATCGTGGCCGCGACCATCGTCGCCGCCATGGGCGTGCTGGCCCGCCACTGGATGGCGCGGGGGCGGGAGGCGCTTTCCAACGCCGGGCAATGGCGTCTTGCGGGGATCTTCTGGGGGGCGATGGGCGTCGGGTTTCTGGTCAAGGGGCCCATCACGCCGATGGTCCCGGCCTTCGCCTGTGTTGCGCTGGCGATCCATGCGCGGGCGGCGGGCTGGCTGCGGGGGCTGAAGCCGCTCTCCGGCCTGATCCTGTGCCTGCTGGTGGTGGCGCCCTGGTTCGTGCTGATCATGATCGCCACCAAGGGCGCCTTCCTCAGCGATTCGCTCGGCGCGGACATGATGAGCAAGGTGGCTGGCGGGCAGGAGTCCCATGGGGCGCCGCCGGGCTCCTATCTCTGCGCCTTCTTCCTTACTGGCTGGCCCATGGCGCCCTTGACCCTGCTGGCGGCGCCCTTCGTGTGGCGCGCGCGGCGCGAGCCCGCCGTGGCCTTTCTGCTGGCCTGGCTCGTGCCGGCCTGGCTGCTGTTCGAGGCGGTGCCGACCAAACTGCCCCATTATGTGCTGCCGCTGTTTCCCGCGCTCGCCATCCTGACGGCGGCGGCCATCGAGAAACAGGCGCTGGCGCTGGGCTCGCGTCTGCGCTGGGGGCTCTGGCTGATCCCCGGGGTCGCCGTTGTGCTGCTGCTCGTCGGCCTGATCGCCCCTGTTGTTCTGGGCGCGCGGTCGGGCTGGCTGTTCTATCTGGCGGCGCCTGTCGTGCTCTGGCAGGCCTGGTGCATGGCGCAGGCCATTCGCACAAGGGCTGCGGGGTCGCTCGTGCCGGGCGGGGCGCTGCTCGCCTTTCTTTGCTACATGATGGTCTATGGCGGGATCATGACCGGCCCGGTCTTCGAGCCCTTCGCCATGTCGCCCCGTCTGGCGGAGGCGCGGGCGCGGGCGCAGGCTCAAACCAATTGCGCCAGCCTGGCGCCGGCCTCCACCCGCTACCGGGAGCCGAGCCTCGTCTTCCTGACGCGCACGGACCTTCTGTTCGACCTGGGCGAGGGGGTAGGGCGCTTCATGGGGCAGGGATCCTGCCGCATCGCCTTCGTCAGCGCGCAAGACGAGCCAGCCTTTCAGACGGCGCTGGGCGCCGGCGCCGATGGGGTGCGCCTGACGGAGCGCCTCACCGGGATCAATCTCAACGGCGGCCGCAAGCTGGACATAGGGGTCTACCTCAGGCAGGGGGAGGGGCGATGAGCCCATCCCTCTTTGAAACCCGCGCCCATATGACCGGACGATTGCGCCTCGCGGCGACGTCTTGCCTGCGCCGCTGGCGCTCGCCCCGCATGGCCCAGCGCGATGAGGGTCATCGGCGGCTGGACGCGCTGGCGATCCTGGCTGTCATCGGACTGGTCGTGACGGTCGCCATTCAGGCGGATGAGGCGGCGGCGCGGGGCGTCCATGGGCTGCCCCTCTGGATCAAGGGCGTCTTTGGCCAGATCACCTATCTGGGCCTCTCCGGTTACATGTTCACCGTGGCGGGGATGGTCCTGTTCGGCGCTCTTGTGGCGCGCGGATGGGGACGGGGGGCGCGGTTTGACCGGGCCTGTCAGTTCCTGGCGGAGCGCGCGGGCTTTCTGATCGTGGTGCTGGCTGTTTCAGGGCTGGCGTCGCAGGCCATCAAGCATCTCTTCGGTCGGGCCCGCCCATCGCTGATCGATCTGGTGGGCCCCTTTCACTTCGACATGTTCGCGTTCAAGTCCACCTTCGCCAGCATGCCCTCGGGCCATACGGTGACGGCCTTCGCAGCCGCAGTCAGCCTTGGCTGGATGGCGCCGCGCCTGCGCTGGCCCCTGCTGGGCCTCGCCCTGCTCATCGCCATCTCCCGGGTGGTGATCTCCTCCCATTACCCCAGCGACGTCATCGCGGGCGCCGGATTGGGGACCGCCTGCGCCATCCTGTTGCGCCGGGCCTTCGCCCTGCGGGGCCTCGCCTTCCGATGGACGCCGACCGACTTGCGCCTGCGCGGCGCGGGCAGGGTCTGGCCCGCCCTCATTTCCCCTTCCAGACCATGAGCACGCCCTCCATGCAGACCCTTCAGCCGCGCGTCTCCGTCGTCGTTCCCGCCCGCAACGAGGCCGGCAATATCGCCCCCGTGGTGGCGGAGATCGAGGCGGCCCTGGCGCCGATCTGTCCCTTCGAGATTGTCTATGTGAACGATGGCTCGACCGATGGCACCTCCAACGAGATCCTCGGCCTGATGGCGAGCCGCCCCCATCTGCGCCAGATCCGCCATGAAATGTCCTGCGGCCAATCGGCGGCGGTGCGCACGGGGGTGCGGGCGGCCCGGTCGCCGGTCATCATCACCATCGATGGGGATGGGCAGAACGATCCTTCCTTCATGCCCGCCTTCCTGCGGGCGCTGGAGGCGGCGGGTCCGCTTTGCGGCCTCGTGCAGGGCCAGCGGATCGGGCGCAAGGACACGGGCTTCAAACGTTTCCAGTCCCGTGTCGCCAACAAGGTGCGCGGCGCGATCCTGAACGATGGCACCCGCGACACCGGCTGCGGCTTCAAATGCTTCCCCCGCCAGGTCTATCTGGCTCTGCCCTATTTCGACGCGCTGCATCGCTTCATGCCAGCCCTGGTGCGGCGCGAGGGCTACACGCTCGCCCATGTAGATGTGATCGACCGACCGCGCCATGCGGGCGTCTCCAACTACGGCTTCTTCGACCGGCTCTGGGTC
>CAMDOY010000355.1 GCA_945903655.1 Rhizobium sp. Q54
CACTTTTGCATAATATTCAACAGGCGCTGCGCAAGGTGTCAACCGTCAGCACTGTGACTGTCGCGAGCAAACAATATGTCCGGTTTAGGTAGCACTTGGTTTGCCGATGGCGAGCGTAAAACCTCGCTAGCTTTATCAAGGGCGACGTCAAAGTCAGCTGGACGCCACCGACCGGCACGCAATATTTGGAGACAGGCTATCCCGACCATTTCACAGGCCTTTACATGACTCTCCATATTGCGCTGAGTGAGCGGGCAATCGCTTAAGCGGCAGAAGCAAATCTTTTCAGCGTTCCTCACCGAACAAGCAAAAGTCTGTCTGAAGCCCAACCTCAGAGCGATCGCCCCGTTCTAGGGGGCCGTGGTCCACGGCCCGCGCTCCGCCTCATCTGGGAAAAGGCCCAAGGGACCCGTGCCTGGTCTCCCGGCCCCCTCCAGCGTAATAGATAGGTGAAAGCTAGATATGGATGGGCGGTTCAGAGAGGCCGCTAAATGACACTGAAAACCATTCCCCCGTTGAGCCATACTCCATTGGCGGGCTGCCCGCCGTGGCGACCTGACCAACCCGGCACAAACCGGTGAAGGCGGTGATCACGGGCTCGAACCTGACGCTATGAACACAGATGACGCCTGTGTCCCCCCACCACCCCTTCATTGCGCGGGAATCGCCCGATGATAACCGCCCATGTAACTATCGCCGGGTTGCGATGGCCATTCAGCGAGGACCTTGGGGTCATAGGCGTAAAGCGAAGGTACGCCTGCAATCGGCACAGCGTAATAGTTATCATGAAACACCTTCGCCAGCGCCCGATACTGGGCTATGCGCTTCTCCTGATCCACTTCGGCTCTGATGCTATTGGCGAGCACATCTATCTCCGCCTTCTCGGCCACGGAGTTGTAGCGCGCGGTCGTGGTCAGCCAGGTGTCCATGGCGCCTATGGGTTCATGCATGGGGCGGGGTCCAAAGCCCTGGGCCCAGGTCACCCAGGGCGTCTTGCGGGGCCCTCCGACATTGGCGGCGTAATTGCCAAAATCAATCGGACGACGCTTGATTTTAAGCCCGAGATTGCGCTCCCAATAGCCCGCCACCACCTCGCTCACATCGACCATTTCGGATCGACCCACCCAGGGCATCAGCAGCATTTCGAATTCTCTGGGAAAGCCGTCGCCATAGCCTGCCTGTGCCATCAGGCGCTTCGCCTCAATCGGGTCATAGCCATAGGGCCGCATGTCCGGCGTCATGAAGTCGGAGCCTGGCACGAAGAATGGCGTGATCGCCGGAACGCCCTCGCCTTCAAAGACGCCATCGATGATGGCCTGTTTGTCGACCGCCAGGTTCATGGCGCGCCGTACAAGCAACGCCCGCTTCTGGCTTTCGGGATCTTTATAGTCGCCAACCCAGGGGACATTGGCGTCAAAGGTTTCGCGATTCGCCAGCAATTGCCCACCAAGCTGCACATGATAAATGGAGGCGAAGGGTAATTTGATAAACTTCATGCCCGAACTCTCCGCCTCCCTTTTCAATTTGAAAGGCATTTCCGTCACATTGATTTCACCTGCGCGCAGCATGGCGAGGCGCGCGGATTGATCGGGGATGCGCTTTAATTCGAGCATCTTGAACCGGGCTGTCTCCTTCCAGTGGCTCGCGAGCGCCTCGAAGGTCACGGAGATCTGGCGCTTGTGTTCGACGAACCGATAGGGGCCGGTGCCCACGGGTTTGGCGGCGGCTTCTTTCTCGCCGACCCTTTCGACATAGGCCTTCGAGACCACGCCGAAGGCGGAATTGCCAAAACGACCGAGGAAGGTGACGTCGCTGCGCTTGAGATTGAAAATGAGTTCATGGGGGTTGATGATCTCCACGGACTCGACGAGCCCTGAGAAAACGGGCTTGGCCGCGTTCAAGGAACGATCACTGATATACATCTCATAAGAAAATTTCACGTCTTCAGCGGTTAAGGCGCTTCCATCATGAAACGTGACGCCTTTTTGCAGGTGGAAGCGCCATCGGCGCCCGGCCTCCTCCACCTCATAACGCTCCGCCAGCAAAGGGCGGTAATTTCCGGTGACGGGATCAGAATCGATCAGGGACTCATAGATGGCGCCCAGCACCAGCCAACCCTCTCGCCCCGCTTCCAGCCAGGGTAAATAATTTTCGGCCGTGCCGAGGGACGGCAAGCCCACGCTGAGCTTTCCCTTTGGCCCGCTGGGCGCGTCTTTTGACGCAGCGTCCGACGGCATGGGCGGCGCTGTTTTCGTATCGTTCTGATTGCAGGCGCCGAGGGCCAGACAGGCAAGGGCCGCGATGGCGGATCTTATAAGTGCGGGACGAAACATCGATCTCAGACCTCGCTGCGCGCATGCCAGAAGCGGCGTATTTCGCCGCGATGCCACTTTATTTAAGCCGTTCCCAGACCAACTCGTTCTTGTTGCCCACGGGGTAGAGGCGCACCCGGTCGGGGCCGTCAAAAACATAGGCGCGTTGAAAGTCCGGGTTCTTCTCCCATCCCGGCGAGACATTGCCTTTGCGATGATGGGTCACGATCTTCTTGTCCGCATCGACCGTGTAGGTTCCGAAATAGGCTGTGTAGCCATAGAGGGCCGCTTTTGCTTCTTCAGGCGTTGGCGTCTCGCCGACCATAGCCACGGGCGGGCGATCAGGCTGGATCTGCGCCGCCATCCAGCCGCTCGCGTGATAGGTGATGAGGCCCGTCGGCTTTTCGCCCCGATCATGGCGGATCTTGCCATCGGAGGTGACGGACACCAGCCGCCAGCAACCGATGAATTTTTTCGCATCCTCGTTCATGACCCCTCCCCCAGGGCGCTCCTGCGTCTGTGCGCCTCTTCGTGCGCCGTGATGTGACGAGCAGGTTAAAGCCCACTTCGATGCGCACTGGACGGCGCGCGTTTCTGGCAAACAGATTGCGTCTGAAACGCTGGGCTTGCAAGAGGGTTATATCGGAAACAACGGGGCCGATGATCCCTTTGGCGCAGCGGCCTATTCTTTCTCGATTTTGTTTTCGCGCGCCACCCGCTCCCATGTGGCGGCTTCCCGTTTGAGCATATCCGCCACCTCTTGCGCGGATCCCCCGCGGAACTCCAGACCGAGCGTCTTGTAGCGTTCGCGCGCAACAGGATCTTCGAAGGCTTGATTGATGATCCTGTTGAGCCGTTCCACAATGGGGGCGGGCATATCGGGAGGCCCCACCAGCACGCGCCATGCCGTGAGCACAAATTCTTCAGGGTAGCCAAGCTCCCGAAAGGTCGGCACATCCGGCGCCTCGCGATAGCGCTCCTTCGCGCCCATGGCGAAGAATTTGAGTTTGCCCTCCTTGTACCAGGGCAACAAGGTAGTGGCGGAGATGATGCCGAAATCAACCTCCCCGCGCAGCAGCGCCTGGGTGGCGGGCGCGGCGCCGGGAAAGGGCACATGCTTCACATCCATGCCCGTATGTTTGGCGAGGAGAAGCACCGACATATGATTGCCCCCGCCAATGCCCGGCGAACTGTAAAAAGTGCGCCCGGGGTTTTTCCGGGCGTAGGCTACGAGATCAGCAAGGGAGTCAGCGGGTAGATCGCCGCGCGCGACAAGGACCAAGGGCTGATCGCCAACCAGAATGACGGGGGTCATTTTCGCGGGGTCATAGGTAAGGTTCTTATGGGTCAGTTGATTGAACACCATGGGCGAGGCCGGTGAAAACAGCAGCGTGTAGCCATCGGGTTTGGCGCGATAGACAGCGGTTGCGCCAGCGCTACCCATGGCGCCCGGGCGAAGCTCCACGATCAGGGGCGGCCGCCCCTGTTTCACCATGGCTTCGGAGATGATGCGCGCCTCTGTCTCCACGCCGCCACCGGAGGACGAGCCAACGACGATGGTGATGGGTTTCGACGGAAAGCCCGCCTCCTGCGCCTGCAGGGGCGTCGCCATCGCGGCTGCGCCGCTCGTCAGAAACAACCTGCGGGAAAGCGACATGACGTCCTCCGGACCACAGCATCATTCTTTATTTTTTGCGCGGGACATCATTGCACCCAGCGCCGCCAGACGCTGGCGACGCTTGTCACAAAAGTCCCTCCCCCCTCACCAAGCACATCGCAGATCACGGCAGAGCCGCGTCTTGCGATAGGATCGCTGAGTTCTTCTTGTTTATGTGGGAAAGGTGCCATCGGCGTGGTCGGCTGTCAATGCGACCATGCCCGCCGCGTCCAGCCTAGTG
>CAMDOY010000356.1 GCA_945903655.1 Rhizobium sp. Q54
AGCCTCGCCTATCTCCTGCTGATTCCCTTCTCCGTGCGGCGCTTTCTGGCCTATCAGCGCGCCGATGAGCTTGCCGCTGGGGAAGGCGCCGCAGGGAAAGAGGGCGGCGCCGAGCCGGGACCTGCGGGCCAGGCCTGAGCCATATCAAGGCCTTTTTGGCCTCCATTTGGTGGAAATCGGTCAGTTCTTTGGCCATGGGGCTTCATGGCTGTTCACAAATCAGTCGTCTTCGATTAGGGTCCGCCGAATTCTGCGGCTCTGGCCGTCCGAGGCCCGCCGCAAGGCGCAACCAAACGAGATCAAATGGCGAAGGAAGAACTGCTCGAATTCCCGGGCGTGGTCAGTGAACTCTTGCCGAACGCGACCTTTCGCGTGAAGCTGGAGAATGATCACGAGATTATCGCCCATACCGCTGGCAAGATGCGCAAGAACCGCATCCGCGTGCTGACGGGCGACCGCGTCCTTGTCGAGATGACGCCTTACGATCTGACCAAGGGTCGCATCACCTACCGCTTCAAGTGAGTTCTGGCGGGGTCGCGTTTCAGGGGGCACGTTCTTTCGCATGGACATGAACACCCAACGCCCCCGGCTTGTCCTGGCCTCCAGCTCTCCCCGCCGTCTCGCGCTGTTGCAGCAGATCGGCGTCGAGCCCGATGCTCTGATTCCCGCCGACATCGACGAAACCCCCGGACGCACCGAGTTGCCCCGGTCGCTCGCCACCCGTCTGGCGAGCGAGAAGGCGCAGGCCGCCCGCCGCGTCGCCGAGACCCGGGAGGGCTGCGCCGGCGCCTATCTACTGGCGGCGGACACGGTCGTTTCCGTGGGGCGGCGCATCCTGCCCAAATGCGAGCTGGAGGAAGAGGCGGAGGAGTGTCTGCTTCTGCTGTCTGGCCGCGCGCACCGTGTCTATACCGGCGTCAGCCTCATCACCCCCAAGGGCGCTGAGCGGCGTCGGCTGGTGGAGACCCGGGTGCGTTTCAAGCGCCTCTCCGCTGCGGAAATCGCGGCCTATCTGGCCTCTGGCGAATGGCGCGGCAAGGCGGGCGGATACGCCATCCAGGGCCTTGCGGGCGTCTTTCCGGTGAAGCTGATGGGCTCCTACACCAGCGTGGTCGGCTTGCCGCTCCATGAGGTCGCGCAGCTTCTGGTGGGCGAGGGCTATCCGCTGCATGGCGGCTGGGGGCTCGTTCCGTGACGGCGGGCGATGCGCCTGATCCCGCCAACGACAATGGCGATCTGGAGCCCCGCGCCGCCGCGCCCTGCGTGATCTGCGGCAAGCCACAATCGCCTAAAAACAAGCCCTTCTGCTCGCCCCGCTGTGCGGATATCGATCTGGGCCGCTGGCTCAAGGGCTCCTACGCCATCCCCGCCGTCGATGACGACGATGATGAGGATGGCATTTCGGGCTCGGACGAAGGCTGAGGCCGCGTCGTTTTTTCTGGACGCTTTCCAGCCCAGCCTCTAGCTTTCCCTTGAAACAGGGGAGGGACCATTGGGGGCATCCACCAAGCGCGCCGTCAGCGGCGGCCTGTCTGAAGCGCAGGGCGTTTCGGAAGACAGCCTGCGGCTTTACCGCACCATGCTGCTCATTCGCCATTTCGAGGAATCCGTGCGGCGCCTTGCGGCGGCGGGCGAGACGCCAGGCCTCGTGCATCTGTGCTCCGGCCAGGAGGCGACCAATGTGGGCGTGGTGTTGGCGCTCGCCGAGGGCGATTACATCGCCAGCCACCATCGCGGCCACGGGCACTGCATCGCCAAGGGAACGCCCATCGATCTGCTGCTGGCGGAGATCCTGGGCAAGGCGCCGGGCATCTGCGGCGGACGCAGCGGCTCCATGCATGTGGTGGACCTGCCGCGCCGCAATCTGGGCACCAATGGCATCGTGGGCGGCGGCATTCCGCTTGCGGCGGGCGCGGCGCTTGCGGCCCGCGCGCGGGGCACGGGGGAGGTCGCGGTCTGCTTCTTCGGCGATGGCGCGCTCAATCAGGGGCTCCTGCATGAATGCATGAACATGGCGGCCATCTGGAGCCTGCCGGTCATCTTCGTCTGCGAGAACAATGGCTATGGCGAGTTCACAGCCATGGAGGATGTGACGGCCGGGCCGAGCATCAATGCGCGTGGCGAGGTCTTCGGCATTCCCTCGGTGACCGTGGACGGCATGAATGTGCGGGCGGTGCGCGCCGCGACCCTGGACGCTCTGGCGCGGGCGCGAGCGGGACAGGGGCCATCGTTTCTGGTGTGCAACACCTGGCGCTATGGCGGCCACCACGCAGGGGACAAGCAGGACTACAAGGACGACGAGGAGACCAAGCGCTGGCAGGCGCTCGATCCGCTCATCACCTTCGCGAAAACCCTGGTGGCGGAGAAACGCGCGACCGAGGATGAACTCGCATTGATCGAGGAGGAGGTCGCTCGGCAGGTGAAGGAGGCGGTGGCCTTCGCCCGCGCCGCCCCCCAGCCCGCGCTCGAGACTTTGGAGCTGCATGTCCATGGCTGAGATGATCACCTTTCGCGAAGGGGTTCTCGAAGCCCTGTTCGAGGAGATGCGCGCCGACCCCTCCGTGATCCTCATGGGCGAGGATGTTGGCGCGGCGGGCGGCGTGTTCCAGCAAACCAAAGGGCTGTTCGAGGAATTTGGCGCGCGGCGCATCATCGATACGCCCATCTCCGAATCCGGCGCCTTCGGCATGGCCATCGGCGCAGCCATGGCGGGGATGCGGCCGGTCTTCGAGGTCATGTTCGGCGACTTCATGACCCTGTGCATGGACCAGCTGGTCAATCAGGCCGCCAAGGTGCGCTACATGTCCAATGGCGCGGCCACCGTGCCGCTGGTGCTGCGCACCACCATGGGGGTGGGGGCGGGGCTGGGGCCGCAGCATTCGCAGGGCTTCCACGCCTGGGCGGCACATGTGCCGGGCCTCAAGATCGTCGTGCCCTCCGACGCCGCCGACGCTCGGGTGCTCATGAAGGCCGCGATCCGCGACGACGACCCCGTGCTCTTCTTCGAGGACCGCCTGCTCTATGCAGCGAAAGCGCAGGCCCGCGACGCCGACGAAAGCCTGCCGCTGGGGCGCGGGCGCATCCTGCGGGCGGGGCGCGACGTGACGCTGATCGCCATCGGCCGGATGGTGGGCGTGGCGCGGGCGGCGGCGGAGGAGCTGGCGCGCGAGGGGATCGAGGCGGAGATCGTGGATCCCCGCAGCCTCGTGCCGCTGGATGAAGCGCTGCTGCTGGATTCGGTGAAGCGCACCCACCGCGCGCTGGTGATGGACGCCGCGCCCCTGCGCTATGGGGTGACGGGCGAGGTCGCCGCCGTCCTCTCCGAGAAGGCCTTCGACTGGCTTGACGCCCCCGTGGGGCGGCTGGGCGCGGTCGATACGCCCGTGCCCATCAGCCGATCGCTGGAGTCCTTCGTATGCCCCACGCCCGCCAGGGTGGCGGCGGCGGTGCGCAAGATGATGTGAGGGTGGGGGGAGCTGCTTGTGGTGGATTGTAGGGGAAGACCACCGTGAACGTGGCTGGCGGCCCACAGCGCCACTAGCGCAGGCGGCTTGTTTTGGTCATCATGCTATGTGATGGCCTGAAGAATTGTCAGGCTGTATGCATAGCGGTTCCCATCGCAGCCCTTTCCAACAGGCGGCCCGAAAAGCAATGATGAGACTTGTTCTGATCCTGACCCTGACCGTCGCGCTCGGCGGCTGCTTGCAGTCCGGACGCTTCGGGCGCAGCCAGCCTGCGCAGCCCGCCGTCGAGGCGGCCAACACGGCGCCTTTGGGCGCGGTGGAGAGCGCTCCTCTGGACGCCCCCGGCGCGCCCCTTGATGCGACGCCCCCTGTCGTAGCCGCCGCGCCCGCCATCACCTCCGCCAATGACCCCTATACCTGGGCGCGGGTGGATGGGCAGCGCATGGCGGACAATCCCCTGCTCCTCAAGCAGGGCCAGGCGGACCGGCAGGCCTGCTACGCCGCCTCCGCTACCGCCGCCAGCGCTGACGCCTATGTGAAGTGCATGCGCTCGCGCGGCTATACGCAACTGACGAATTGATCGCTTCAGGTCGCGACACCCCCTTGCGAACCAGACGAATTCGTGAACTTTTCAAGCGTCGCGCGTGGAGCCATGCGCGGTGGAGATTCAACGGAGTGGGCTGATCAAGCCTGTCCGGTCAAGCTGGGAGAAAACCATGGTCGCCTCTACCCTTC
>CAMDOY010000357.1 GCA_945903655.1 Rhizobium sp. Q54
ACTTGAAGATCTTCCCGCCCTCCTCCATGCCCACATAATCGAAAGGTAGGCCGTTGCGCTGCACGGATTCGGCGATGAACTCCTTGTCGTTCATCGTGTCCTCGATGGCTTTGCGCAGGATTTTGAGGCTGGCTTCCGGCGCGCCGGGCGGCGCCAGACCCACATAGGCCAGATCGCCGAATTGCTGCACGGTCCAGTTGAAGGCGTTCCAAAGCGGTCCTTCGGGCGCCTTGCCGTGCACCTGTTTGTAGAGATCCTGAAAGGCGGGCATGTCCGTCACGTCAGAGCGGCGGCGATAGTCGCCCTTCTCGTCAGAGGCCAGAAGATAGGCGAGGCCCGCGCCCTCGCCCGAGGTGATGAAGCCCTTGGAGCGCGTGCGATAGGTGGCCAGACTCGTGTTGTGGAAGTTCACCTCGCCGCGCTGCAACGCCAGAAACACATCCGCTCCGCCACGGTAACCCGTCACGATCTTGTGCGGAACGCCAAGCGTCTTGAGCGACAGATGCGCCAGAATGCCTGACAGATCGGTTGTGCCATAGGCGCCGATGATCAGGTTCTTGGCTTTCATGACATCGGCGGGCGTCTTGAAGCCGCCGGGCACGGCGTCAACGCGCATGTAATTCACGCGCACATCGGCGATGCCGCCGAGATAGGGGTATTGATCATAACGCGCCCGCAGGCCCTGATTGCCGAGGGCCTGGGCCAGCGGGTCCCAAAGGGACAGGATGATCTGCGTGCCGTCCTTCGGCGCCTTCTCGTAGATGTAATTGAAGGCGAGCACGCCGCCTGCGCCTGGCATGTTCTGCACGACGATGGAGGGTTCGCCTGGAATATGTTTCTTGAGATGTGGCGTGAACAGGCGCACCAGCGTATCAGCCGATCCGCCAGCGGCCAGGCCCACGATGATGGTCAGCGTCTTGCCTGCATAAAATTCCTGCGCCTGAACCGGTGCGGGACGCAGCGTCAGGGACGTCAGCGCGGTTGCTGCGATCAATAGCCTGTTCAACCAGCTTTTCATCCACCTCTCCTGTCGTCATTCATGCCCGATGGCGTGCCTGGTGTCTTACGCTTTCCTGTCATCAATGGATGCAGGCGGCGTGAACAGGGCCTCGCGCGATTGCCAATCATCGAGGCGCAGTATCTCCAGATATTCTTTCATCGAGGCCGCGCCCGCGCCCGCTTTGGCGACATCGCCCGTCGCCTTCAGCACACGCAGGAAATTCTGCATGGAGGGCAAGGCCGCCAGCAACATATAGACCGAGCAGGACAGGAGCCGAAAGCCGATGCTCTCCAGCGTCGCCACATCCAGCGGGGGGACGCTGCCGGTGGGCGTGATGTTGTAGAGCAGGGGGATATCGATATTTCGCGCGATTTCGCGCGCTTCCTCGATGGTCTTCGGCCCCTCCACAAAGATCACATCCGCGCCAGCCTTCTGGTAGGCCTCGGCGCGGCGAAGGGCGGCGGCGAGGCCTTCCACGGCGCGGGCGTCGGTGCGGGCGCAGATGACGAAATCATCATCGCTGCGCGCATCCAGCGCCGCTTTTACCTTGCCTTCCATCTCCGTGCTGGGAATGACGCTCTTGCCCGCGAGCATGCCGCAGCGCTTGGGGCTGACCTGATCCTCGATCATCACGGCGGCGACGCCCGCGCGCTCGAATTCCATGATCGTGCGCCGCACATTCAGCGCGTTGCCATAGCCAGTGTCCGCGTCGGCGAAAACCGGCAGACCGCTCGCCGCCGCCATCTGGCCAGCGTTGTCGGCATTTTCCCGCAGCGTCATCACGCCCACATCGGGCATGCCAAGCTTCATGGCCGAGGCCGCGTTGCCAGAGCTCATCAGAGCCTCGAAACCCTCATGGGCGATGAGGCGGGCGGAAAAGGCGTCTCCCACCGAGGGAATCATGGTGATCTGACGCCTTGCGAGCAGGGCGCGGAAACGGGTGGTCGGCTTTTGGAGAGAGGACATTCATTCCCCCAGGCGGCGCTGCATAGCGGCTGTGACGTGGCGGCGAGATAGGACCTGGGGGCGAGCCCCGTCAAGCGGCAACGGATTTCAAGACCCCAGCGCCTGCGCGCAGAACAACTGTTTTTCTTTCGAACGCAAGCGCCTGCATATCCCGCAGAACGTCCCTTCATTTTTCTTGACGAAACAGAAGCGGAGCGGGAAGTTGGTCCACCCAAATAAGGGAGCCGCTCCATGAAACATGCCTACGAAACCCATCGGGCCCAGATCGAAACGATCCTGCGGGCCTGGGGCATGGCGGCGGAGCATGCGGCGACGACTGCCGATGTTCTGTCCTACGCCGATCTCTGCGGCATCGATTCCCATGGCATGTCCATGCTGCCGCCCTATGACAGGCTGCGGCGGGCGGGCCTCTTGAACCTTGGGGCGTCGCCAAAAATCATCAAGGAGACGCCGGTTTCCGCCATGATCGACGCGGGGGGCGGGCTGGGTCATCCCGCCGGAAAGTTCGCCATGGAGGTCGCCATCGCCAAGGCCCGCGCCATCGGCATGGCGAGCGTGGTGGTGCGCAACACCGCCCATTACGGCGCCTGTGGCTTCTATACGAAGATGGCGGCGGACGCGGGGCTCATCGGCATGAGCACCACAACGACGCCGGGGGTGACGGTGGCCCCCACGGGCGGGGCGCAGGGTCGGCTGGGTACGGATCCCTGGTCGATGTCGGCGCCGGGCGCACATGGGACACCCTTTCTGCTGGATATGGCGACGGCGACGGTGGCCTCCGGGCGGGTGCGCAACAAGGCGAATGAGAAACTGCCCGTGCCCATGGGCTGGGTCATGTCGAGCGCGGGCGAGCCTTCCACGGATCCTCTCGATTTGATCGAGCGGAAGGGCTTTCTCACTTCGCTGGGCGGCACGCCGGAAGGCGCCAGCCACAAGGGTTACGGCCTTGCCGCCATGGCGCGCATTTTGTCCGCAGGTCTCGCGGGCGCGCCCATGCTGCTGAGCCCGGAAGAGGCGAGCCAGCCCCCCACGGGGTCGCTGGCGCATTTCTTCCTTGTGCTGGATCCCGGCCTGTTTCGCGATGGCGACGCGTTCCGCAACGACGTCGCAGAATTCAGCGATTCCCTGCGCCAGACGCGCCCGGTAAACCCGGAAAAGCCCGTTCAAGTGGCGGGCGATCCAGAGCGCGCCAACGCAGCGCGGCGCATGCAGGAGGGGATACCCGTGGGCGCGGGACTGCTCGCTCAGGTGCGCGCCTTGGCGGAGGCCAGCGGCGCTGAATGGTTGCTGGGTTGAGCGGAGGCGAGCCTGGAAACCCTATTTGGGCGGGGCTGTCAGTTCCTTCATCCGCTCGATGACTTCCTGCGGCTGCGCCGCCACATCCGCGACCAAATCCTGCAGGGATTGGCCGTCGAGCGTGTCGGAGCCCAGGCGCCGCCGCTCGGCGTCAGCGAGAAACTCGGGATCCTTCGCCATCTTGTCGAAGGCCGCGCGCAGCGCCGCCGTGCGCGCCTTGTCATTGTCAGGCGGCGCCACTAGCGCGCGCCCCACCGAGGAGGTGGAGGAGATGAGCTTGAGGGCGTTCTTGTCGAGGGGATTGTCGACAATCTCCATTACGGTGGGAACGTCCGGCAAATCGCGGAAGCGCTGGAGGGCGATGACGTAGAGGATCTTGACCTTCTTCTCTTCCAGCCATTCGCGCTTGGTCAGCAGGTAATCCCAGCTGGTGCTGCCGATGCCCTGCGCCTCCCCGCGCTCGAGGGCGAGGCCCATGGCGGCGCTGGAGGGATAGCCCATGACCACCTTGTACTTGGTGCCCAGAATGCGATTCAGAGCCCAGGGCATGGTCGCTGACGTGCCCGCCGCCGCCACCGCAGCCAGGGCGACCTCGGTCTTCTTAGCGTCCTCCACGCTCTGCACCGCAGAGGTGTGCCAGGCGAGGCCGACAAGAACGCTGGAATCCACGCGGCCGATATAGGTGAACTTCTCGTATTCATATTTGCGGCGCGCGTCGTTGATCTTCTCGGTGATATAGGTCGGTTGGAACATGCCGAGCACCGTGCCGTCCTTGGGCGCGACGCCATAGACATATTCCGCCGCCGCGATGCTGCCTGCGGCGAAGGACATCGTCGTCGGCTCGGCGCCGGCCTTCGCGCAACGCATCACGTACGTCGGCGAGTTTGGGTACGAGCTCTACGTCGATCCGGCCTGGACGGTCGCCGTCTGGGA
>CAMDOY010000358.1 GCA_945903655.1 Rhizobium sp. Q54
CTGGGTTATGGCGAGCCTCAGCCTGCGCCGGAGCAATATCAGCAGCATTTCATCCCGCCGATGCCTGAGCTGCCGATTCGCCCGCCCCGCATGCCGACCATCGACGAGCTGCCGGTGCCCGGGCAGAACCAGCTGCGCGCCCAGCGCGGCCAGGGTGGCCCCGAGGCCCAGAGCCCCGACACCAAGCGCCGCACCTTGCTGGATCGTCTCGCGGCCTTCGGCCTGAGCCGTCACGAGGAGACCCAGGCTGCCCCGCCTCCGGCCCCGCGTCAGGAAATGGCCCCGCCGATGGCCCCCCGTCCGGCGGCCCCGAGCCAGGTGCATGCGGAATACGCCAAGCGTCCCGCCGCGCCCACGCAGCGCCCCGTTCAGCCCGAACCCCAGAGCCGGGTCGCCCCCCAGGTTCGCAATTCGGAAGAGGATCAGTTGGAGATTCCGGCTTTCCTGCGGCGCCAGGCCAACTGAAAAGTCTGATAATTCCTGAGAAAGAAAATCGAGCGCCGCAGGCAACTGCGGCGCTTAATTAATTGAAATTAAACAATTTTTATAAATAGTCTCCGCGCAGATCGTCCTTGGGGCGACTGTTACAGACGGTAAGAAAGCGTGATTTTGATCTGCGGCCACGGCGGCGTATTTTGGCCATGGTTGAGATGATTCAGGTGAGTCGGTCTCAAGTCCGTGAAGGTGGTCAGCGTTTCAGATCATCCCTCTGCAGGTGGAGTGGCGCCCTTTGGCTCCATCATCTGATGTGACTTTGAAACGTCCGGCGCTTCGCCGAATGTCAAGAAGAGTGTGGATAGTATGGCGGTAGCGAAACAGACGACCTTGCGTAAGCGCATCGTCTTGTCCGGGGCGGGCGTTCATTCGAATGCGCCTGCTTCGCTTGTCATCCACCCGGCTGAACCCAATTCTGGCATTACATTCCTGCGCACCGGCCTTCCGGGCGGGCGCGAACGGCGGATCCAGGCGCGCTACGCCCATGTCTCCACCACCGAGCTTTGCACGGTGCTGGGCGGCGGCGAGGAGTCGGTCTCGACCGTCGAGCATCTGATGGCCGCTTTTTCGGGCCTTGGCGTGGATAACGCCATCGTCGAAGTCGATGGTCCCGAACTGCCGATCATGGATGGTTCGGCGGCGGAATTCGTCGAGGCCATTGATCAGGCAGGTCTCGTCCAGCTCGCGGCCCCCCGCCGTTTCATCAAGATTCTCAAGCCTGTTCGCATTGAGACCGATCGCGGTTTCGCCGAACTGCGCCCCGCCGACCGGGGCTTTCGCCTCGAGGTGGAGATTGATTTCGCCACCGGCGTCATCGGTCGCCAGAAGAAGATCATCGATCTGGATCCCGCCAGCTTCCGCCGCGATCTGTCGCGCGCCCGCACCTTCGGCTTCCTGCGCGATGTGGAGCGCCTCTGGAAGGCGGGCTTCGCCCTCGGCGCCTCCCTCGACAACACGGTGGCTCTGGATGAAGATCGCGTGCTGAATCCGGGCGGCCTGCGCTATCCCGATGAATTCGTGCGGCACAAGACCCTCGACGCCGTCGGCGATCTGGCCCTTGCGGGCGGTCCGATGATTGGCGTTTACCGCTCCTACTGCGGCGGCCACAAGATGAATGTGGCCGTTCTCGAAGCCCTCTTCGCGGATCGCGCCAATTACGAGATCGTCGAGCCGCAGCCCCGTCGTGAGGGGGCGCGCGCTGATCTGGGTTTCGCGATGCAGCCGGTCTACGCGCCCGACCACAGCTGACGCCCCATGGGGCGGGGGCTGTGACTGCCTTGCCGCAGTCTGGACCTTTCGCTGGATGCTGATCGTCTTTCGGCTTCCTGGCTCCCCATAAGCGCCGATGCGACTTTCTCTGGCCACAATATGACTGTTTGCATCGGTGGTGAGCCATGGTGGCGTTTACTCGCCACTTGCGCTAACTTGCGCGCCATACCGGTCGCGCGACCGATCCGTCCCGAGTCCTTATGAACGCTGGCTGCGAGTGTTGCATGATCTGCGCCCCCAAGATTGAGTCCCCGGCCCAGGGTTTTTCGGCCGCCCGCCTTTTGCGCATCGCCTTTGTGGCGAGCCTCGCCATGGCGGCTGCGGGCTGCTCCACGCTGGAGACCCTGAACCCCTTTGGTGGTGAGAAATACGAGACCAAGTTGCTCCCCGAAGAGCCTGCCGATGCGATCTATGATCAGGGCCTTGCGCGCCTGCAGAAGGGCGATGGCGAGGGCGCGGCGAAGAAGTTCGCGGAGCTGGAGAAACAGTATCCGTTCTCCAGCCATTCGCGGAAGGGTCTGATCATGCAGACCTATTCGCAATATCAGGGCGGCCAGTACGATGACGCCATCGCCACGGCGCAGCGCTATATCGGCCTCTATCCCTCCTCGCCGGACGCGCCCTACGCCATGTATCTGGCGGCCATGTCCTATTACAATCAGGTGCCGGACATCTCGCGCGATCAGGAACGCGCCGAAAAATCCCTGCAGCTGTTCACCGCGCTCGTCGAAAAATATCCCAAATCCGAATATGTCGAGGACTCCAAGTACAAGATCCAGGTGACGCGCGACCAGCTCGCCGGCAAGGAAATGTCGGTCGGGCGCTTCTACCTCACCCGCAAGAACTATTCTGCGGCTCTGGGGCGCTTCCGCGACGTGGTCGGTAAGTACCAGACCACCCGCCATGTGGAAGAGGCGCTCTACCGCCTGACCGAAACCTATCTGGCCCTTGGCATCGCCCATGAGGCGCAAACGGCGGCGGCGGTGCTCGGGCACAACTATCCGGACAGTCAATGGTACAAGGACGCGTTCGCGCTCCTGAAGGGCGGCGGATTGCAGCCCAATGAAGACAGCGGCTCCTGGATTTCCAAGAGCTTCAAGAAACTCGGCCTCGGTTGAACGCCCCCTCCCATGCTCGCCCAGCTCTCGATCCGTGACATAGTTCTGATCGATCGGCTGGATCTGCAGCTGGGGCCGGGGCTCGTGGTTCTCACGGGCGAAACCGGCGCCGGCAAGTCGATCCTGCTGGACGCTTTCTCGCTGGCGCTGGGCGGCCGGGGCGATGGCTCCCTCGTGCGCGAGGGGCAGACCCAGGGCCAGGTGACGGCGGCCTTCGATCTGCCGCTGGGCCATCCCGCGCTGGTGGTCGCCGAACGCCATGACATCGTCATCGATGGCGATCTGATCCTGCGGCGCATGCAGATGGCCGATGGCCGCACCCGCGCCTTCGTCAATGACCAGCCGGTGAGCGTGCAGGCCATGCGCGAGATCGGCGCGGCGCTGGTGGAGATCCACGGCCAGCACGACGACCGCGCCCTCATCGACCCCGCCAAGCACCGCGCCCTCATCGACGCCTTCGGCGGCCTCGCCGCAGAACTCGCCGCCACCCGCGAGACCTGGACCGCCTGGCGGCAGGCGCGGGCGGATCTGACGGCGGAGGAGAAGCGCATCGCCAAGGCGCGCGAGGACGCCGACTATCTACGCCACGCCCATGAGGAGCTGACCAAGCTCGCTCCCCAGCCGAAGGAGGAGGAGACTCTCGCCGCCAGCCGCACCGGCATGATGCAGGCCGAGAAGGTCACCAGCGAGCTGCGGGAGGCCCATGGGGCGCTGGCGGGGGATCACTCCCCCATATCCGCGCTCTCCTCGGTCCAGCGCCGTCTGGAGCGCCGCGCGGCGCAGGCGCCCAGCCTCATCGAGCCCTCCGTTAAGGCCCTGTCGCTGGCGCTCGACGCCCTGGAGACGGCGGCCCAGACCATGGAGGCGGCCCTGCGCGAGGCGCGCTTTGATCCGCGCGATCTGGAGCGGGTGGAAGAGCGGCTCTTCGCCCTGCGCGCCGCCGCCCGCAAATTCAGCGTGCCCGTGCAGGAACTGCCCGCGCTGGCGGAGCGCTTCGGCGCGGACCTTGCCGCGCTGGACGCTGGCGAGGCCCGCTTGATCGCGCTCGGCAAGGCCGCGCAGGCGGCGGAGAAGCGTTACACGGCGGCGTCCGCCACCCTCTCGGCGGGCCGCAAGAAGGCCGCCGCCGAACTCGACAAGACCGTGAATGGGGAGCTGGCGCCCCTCAAGCTCGAAAACGCCAAATTCTCCACGCTCATTGAAACCGACCCCGCAGCTTCCTCCGCGGATGGCGTCGACAAGGTAGAGTTCTGGGTCCAGACCAATCCGGGCACGCGCCCTGGCCCTCTCATGAAGGTCGCCTCGGGCGGC
>CAMDOY010000359.1 GCA_945903655.1 Rhizobium sp. Q54
CAACACATCGAGTTCGCTCGCGACGAATTGCTGCAATTCATCCGGCATGTTCGAATCGAATTCGAGCCTGATCACGATGCCGCGCCGACGCCGCTTCAAAGCGGTCTCGAACAGCAGCACGAGATCTTCCGCCTCTTCCTCGATCTCGATTTCGCTGTCGCGCACCACGCGGAAGAAGCCCTGCCCCTTCACCGCATAGCCCGGGAAGAGCCGCTGCGACTGCATGATGATCAAGGCTTCCAGCGCCACAAAGCGCGCCTTGCCCGGCGCCAGTTGCTCGGGCAAACGAACAAAGCGGTCGATCTTGGCGGGCAGACGCACCAACGCATTCAGGCGCCGCCCATCGGACTGGCGCATGAGTTCGAGCGCGACGCTGAATCCGAAATTGGGGATGAAGGGAAAGGGATGGGCCGGATCGATGGCGATCGGCGTCAGCACCGGGAAGACATGCTGCATGAAATGGTCGGCGATCCAGTCATGCTCGGCTTCCGAGAGGGCGGAGGGATCGATGACCTCGATATTCTCCCTGGCGAGTTCGAGCCGCAATTCGCCCCAGCGCGACTGCTGCTGGGCGGCCAAGGCCGCGACGCGTTCGCGAATGCGCGCCAACTGCTCGGCTGGCGACAAGCCGTCATCGGAGGGGGTGGAGATTCCCGCCCGGCTCTGACGCCGCAGGCCGGCGACGCGCACCATGAAGAACTCGTCCAGATTGCTGGCGGAGATCGTCAGGAACCGCAACTCCTCCAGCAGGGGATGGTTGGAATTGGAGGCCTCCTCAAGCACCCGGCGGTTGAATTCCAGCCAGGACAGCTCGCGATTGATGAAACGGTCGTGCCTTTCGCTCAGGGCCATCAGCCCCTCCGATAAGACATCCTTCTCCGTCGCCACCGCTGCTTTCACCGCCATCTGTATGCTTCCATCATTGGCCACATCCGCCTCCTGCAAATCCTCCCGTCAAGGCGGACCCTTCAGAAGGGATGTGACAACAGGATGACAAGATCACCGGCCGGCCTCCAGCGCGCGCAAGACATCGCCCGCCATAGGCCGCGTGATGCGGCGCCCGGCCATCAGGGCCTCCTGATCCAGCGCCTCGACCACCTGACGCGCCGCATCAAGGGAACGCTCGATGCGCATGGCCAGATATTCCACCACCGTGGTGTCAACCACCAATTGCCGGTCGATGAAATGCTTGACCAGAACAGCCCGCACCAGCGCGTCGTCAGGTTCGGCGATCTCCACCGCGGGGGCGAGGCGAAGGCGCGAGAGAAGATCAGGCGTGCGCAGGCCCCAGCCATCGGGCCAGGCCCGCGCGGTGAGCACCAGCCAGCTCTGGGCCGAGTTGCGCACGAGATTGAGAAGATGAAACAGCTCCGCTTCGATCCCGCGCGCCGAATCGACGTCTTCCAGAAGCAGCGGCCCGGCGGCCGCCAATGCCGATAGGTCTGCGCCCGCGAGCGCGCTGGCGGGAAGGATCCGCGCATGGCTGCGCGCCGCCCAGATCGCGCCCAGATGGCTCTTGCCCGCCCCTGTGGGGCCCAGCAGCAGCAGCACCCGGTCTGGCCATGCGGGCCAGCCCTCAAAGGTTTCGAAGGCGTCGGCGTTCGAGGGCGAAACGAGGAAGTCCTCGCGGCCGAAGCGGGTCTCGATGGGCAGGTCCAGCGTGAGTTGGCGCGGCGCCATCAACGGGTCTCCTCGGCGCCCGTCGCCGCGCCCAGATAAAGCGGGCTCACGCGATAGTGGCCAAGGGCGAAGCGGATGAGAACCCCCAGCACCGCCGCCAGAGGCACCGCCAGAATGAGGCCCGTGAAGCCGAAAAGGCTGCCGAAGGCGAAGAGGGCGAACATCAGCCAGACCGGATGCAGGCCTACGGAGGCGCCCACCAGACGCGGCGTCAGCACATTGCCCTCCAGAAACTGGCCGACCCCGATCACGCCCATGGCCATTGCGAAGAGTCCCATGCTGGGCCAGCCCTGCACGATCGACATGACCGCCGACAGCACCAGCGCCGTCAATGATCCCACATAGGGGATAAAGCTCAGAAATCCCGCGCAAACGCCAAGGAGAAATCCGAACTTGAGCCCGATGAGGGATAGGCCGATCCCATACCACAGGCCCAGGAACAGGCATACCAGCGACTGTCCGCGCAGGAAGCCGGCGATGGCGCGGTTCATGTCACGCGCGATGGCGCGAATGTCTTCCCGGTGGTTGGGAGGGGCGAGGCCATCGATGGTGGCGATCATCCGGCCCCAATCCAGCAGGATGTAGAAGGCGACGACCGGCGTGACCACGAGCAGCGAGAAAACCCCCAGCAGCGCCTGCCCGCCCGACCAGAGCGATTTCATGAAGGTCAGCATCCACTGGGCGCCCTGCTTGACGATATCGCCGAGGGACTTCTGGATCTCGGCGGAATTGAGCTGCTCGTTCAAGCCGAAGCGCTCCAGCATGCCGCCGCTGATCTTGCCGCCGAGCAGGCCGCCCTCTTCGGCGACCAGGGCCTGCAAACGCGTGACAAGGCCCGGAAGGCTCTCGATGAAGGCCGCGAGCTGGTGGACGAGCACCGGCACGAAAAGGATCAGCATCAGCACAAAAGCCAGACTGACCACGATCACGATGAGGAGCGAGGCGCCAAGCCGGTTGAAGCCCGCTTTCTCCAGCCGATCCGCCATGGGATTGAAGAGATAGGCGAGGATCATCCCGGCCACGAAGGGCAGCAACACGCTGCTAAACACATAGAGAAACAGCGCGAGCGCGACGAAGGCCCCGAGCCAGAAACCCAATTGCCGTTCAATACGCATGAACGCCCCTCATGAACCCATATGCCGAAGCCACTGCGCCAGATAGGCTGCGGTCGAGGCCAGCGTCAACGCCACGACTGCATAAAGCATAGGGTCGAACCATACGCCCTGCAAAGAGCTGAAGGCCATGGCGCCCAGCGCGGTCCCCGCGAAAGCGATCTGGGCGGCTGTGTTCAGCTTGGAGATCCAGAGCGGACGGATCTGCACGGGCTTGTCGAGCACCCAGGAGACGATCACCGCCCCAACGATCATGAGATCCCGGGAGACCACGAGAATGGCGACCCAGGCCGGCACGATATGGGCCACCGCCAGCGCCACGAACATGGACATGAGCAGGGCCTTGTCGGCCAGAGCGTCGAGATAGGCGCCAAGCTCCGAGCGCATGTCGAAGCGCCGGGCGATATAGCCGTCCAGCCCATCCGAAACCCCGGCGACAGCAAAAGCGAGGAAAGCCAAGCCCCAAGCCTGGGCCGCAATGAGGCCCACGACGACCGGCACCAGCAGCAACCGCATGACCGTGATCAGATTAGGAATATTTTTCACGTTTCCGCCCGCGCAAACACAACCCCCAATATGCCCCATTTCCTGTCATGAGTGTATCGCCCGTTGGAAGCAAGGGGACCAATAGCCCATTTGCCTTGCATCCGCTGGCGCTGCGCGCTAACCCGGCCTGAGATCAGGGGACATTCCATGCAGACTGAGGGCAAGCCCGGGCTCACCTATGCTCAAGCTGGCGTCGACATCGACGCAGGCAACGAGATGGTCGATCGCATCAAGCCACTGGTGCGCGCCACGCGCCGCCCCGGCGCCGACGCCGAAATCGGTGGCTTCGGCGGGCTCTTCGATCTGAAGGCGGCCGGTTTCACTGACCCGATCCTGGTCGCGGCCAATGATGGCGTGGGCACCAAGGTCAAGATCGCCATCGAGAGCGGCATCCACGACACCGTGGGGATCGATCTTGTGGCCATGTGCGTCAACGACCTCATCGTGCAGGGCGGAGAGCCCCTGTTTTTCCTAGACTATTACGCCACCGGCAAGCTCGACCCCGCCACCGGCGCCGCCATCGTGAAGGGCATCGCGACGGGCTGCATCGAGTCTGGCTGCGCCCTGATCGGCGGCGAGACCGCCGAAATGCCGGGCATGTACGCCGGGGACGATTACGATCTGGCGGGTTTCGCCGTGGGCGCAGCGGAGCGCGGGCGCCTGCTGCCGCGCGGCGATCTGAAACCCGGCGACGTGCTCTTCGGCCTGCCCTCCTCGGGCGTTCACTCCAACGGTTTCTCGCTGGTGCGGCGCATCGTGGCCCTCACGGGGCTGGCCTGGGACGCGGAGGCGCCCTTCGCGCCGGGCCGCACCCTGGCGCAGGCGCTGCTCGTGCCCACGCGGCT
>CAMDOY010000360.1 GCA_945903655.1 Rhizobium sp. Q54
TCCTTGATCTCGTCGGGGGTCACAAGCCAGGGACCAAGGGGGCCGAAGGTGGGGCAGCCCTTGCCCTTGTCCCATTGACCGCTGGAACGCTCGATCTGGTATTCGCGCTCTGAGACATCGTTGCAGACGCAGTAGCCCGCGACATGCTCCAGCGCGTTCTTCTCGGCGATATAGCTGCCGCCTGTGCCGATGACGATGGCGAGCTCGATCTCCCAGTCGGTCTTGGTGGATCCCTTGGGGATCACGATGTCGTCGTTCGGGCCGATGACGCTGTTGGTCGCCTTCAGGAAGATGATCGGTTCGGCGGGAATCTTGGCGCCAGCTTCAGCGGCGTGGTCCGCATAGTTCAGGCCGATGGCGATGAAATTGCCGGGACGCGACACGCAGGAGCCCAGACGCGGCTTGCCGCGCACCAGCGGCAGATTGCCAGGGCGCAGACGCGCGATCTTGCGCAGGGCCTTCGGCGAGAGCGTGTCGCCCCCGATGTCGCCCACGACTTCGCTGAGATCACGGATGCGGCCATCCATGTCGATGAGACCGGGCTTCTCCTTGCCCGCTTTGCCATACCGTACCAGCTTCATGTTGATCCCCTTTTGAAGTCTGCAAGCGTTGCTGACTGTCCTATGCGATGCTGCGGCGCATCCGCAAGCGTACAATGGTCTGATATCAGCGCTTTACATGCCGCTGAGCTTGCGCAGCCGGTCTTTTGTCTCCTGCGGCATGCGCCAGACCTCGGCGATGATCTCCTGCAATTGCTCGCCTGTGCGCTGCTGGTTCAGCGGCAGGTTGAGCTTGCGCATGTCCTCGATGCACTCGGGATCCGCGAAGGTGGCGGTCAGGGCCTTGCGCATTGCGGCCACGCGGTCCTTTGGCACATCCGGCGGCGCGGTGAAGGGGCGACCCAGGGCCAGAGGCGCGGCGGCCGCTTTCAGCAGGCGCAGCTTCTCGGGGTCGGTGACCACATCGGCGGCGAAGGGCACGTCCTTCAGGGCAGGCTCAGGCACGGGGCCGAATTGCACGATGCTCTTCACCGTCTTGTCGGAGATCCAGGTGGGGCGGGTGGACATGATGGAGGAGTAGAAGGTGGGGAAAGCGTCCACCTCCCCGCGCTCCATGGCCAGGAAGACCTCGTTCTGGCCGGGATAGCCCAGAACGATGCGCAGCTTCATGTCGAGGGCCTCGGCGAGCAGGCGCGTGTTGAAGCTGGGGGTCGAATTGAGGCCGGGGGTGCCGACGGAGATTTCCTGCTTCTGGATGTCGGCGATGGAGGATACCGGCGCCTTGGCGCGCACCACCAGCAGGCCCGTCTCGATGCTGGGCGATCCCAGCCAGTTGAATTTGCTGGAATCATACATGGCCTCCTTGTTGCCCAGCAGCGGCTCGAAGGGCAGGGTGTTCTGCAACTGGCCGAAGGTCAGCCCGTCGCGAGACGCCACGTTGTAGAGGTGGTTGGTGGCGATGACGCCGCCGGCGCCGGGCATGTTGCGCACCACGATATTGGGGCTGCCCGGCATATGCTTGACCATGTGTTTGGCGACGATGCGCGAGAGAGCGTCATAGCCCCCGCCGGTGGCGGAGCTGACCACCAGCGACATGGTCTTGCCGTGATAGAAGTCCTCAAGCGCATCAGCCCTGGCCATATTCGGAGCCAAGGCGGCGACCACAGAAGAAAAAGCGAAAGCGCAAAGACCAGCGCGCATGAATCCTCCCTGAGCCGACCTTGTTTTTCAGACCCTTCTGGATCCTGGCGGCGTGTAATCATGCGCAACCCGGCGCATCTGTCCAGTATAACCTTTGTGAATGGCTCAGGCGCGTTCTGGTCTTTCTTGGGTTGATAGGGCCCCAGCGTCCATTCGCATGTCGTCGCTCTCCTTATGGTGGGGATGCGGTCTGTTGGATGTGGTCTCAGGTCTGCAAGCCCATCACCCGCAGCGCCGCCTGAGTCAGCGCAGCAGTCCTGTCCATGAAGCGCAGGGGCAGGTCGAAATGGTTCGTGCCGGGCTCGATGATGATCTCGACCTCACAGCCCAGCGCCCGGCAGCTCGCCGCATAGCATTCCGATTGCAGATTGAATCCCTCGGTCTCGTTGGGCGCATAGCAGATCAGCAGGGGCAGGGGACGCGCAGGCAGGTGGAGCTGCGGCGACATGGCCGCAGCCGACGCAGCGTCAAGGTTCAGCCACTCATTGCAGTTGGAGAGCCGCACCGGCTCCAGATCGAACAGGCCCGACAGCAGCGAGGCCGATTGCACGAAGCCTTCGGGCAGGCCGAATTCGGCAGCCCAGCCGCCCGCCAGCATCATGCCGCCCAGATGCCCGCCAGCGGAGGAGCCGGACACATGGATGCGCGCGGGATCGCCATTGAGGCGCTCTGCGTTCTGATAAACCCACGCCAGACCCGCCCGGCATTGCCGCACGATCTCGGCCACGCTGGCGCCCGGCGCCAATGCATAGTTGATCGCCACCACGGCGGCGCCAGCCTCCACAAAGGTCTGGGCCATGAAGCTGCTGTCGGCGGCGTCCAGCATGCGCCAGTAGCCGCCGTGGATGAAGACGAAGATGGGCGCGCCGGGCTTCGTCGCCGGGAAAAAATCCAGCCGCTCGGCGGGCGTCGGCCCATAGGGGACATTCAGCTCGCAAGGCAGGGCGCCTCGCATGGTCGCGCTGTGGCGGGCGTAGTCCTGCATCATCGGCGTGAAGTAGGGCACGGTGCCACGCGCGCTCATCTGGCGGTTGAGTTCGCTCTGGTCCCAATAGCGATAGACAAAGCCTGTCATCTCAAACCCCGATGCGCTGTTCGATCTGGGCGCGCTCCGCCGCCAATTCTGTCGATGTGCCGCTCCAGACCACGCGACCCTTTTCGACGACGTTATGGCGGTCGGCGAGGCGCATCAAGGCGTCGAGGTTGCGGTCCACGACGAGGATCGAGAGCCCCTGCGCGCGCAGGGCGCTCAGGCAATTCCAGATGTCCTGCCGGATCAGCGGCGCCAGCCCTTCGGTGGCTTCATCTAAGATCAGCAGGCGCGGATTGGTCATCAGGGCGCGGCCGATGGCGAGCATCTGCTGTTCGCCGCCCGATAGCGTGCCCGCCGATTGGGCGCGGCGCTCCTCAAGGCGCGGAAAGAGGGCGAAGACGCGCGCCAGCGTCCAGGGTTCGGAGGCCTTGGTGCGGTTGGCGGCGGTGGCCACCAGATTTTCCTCCACGCTCAGGCGCACGAAGATCTGGCGACCCTCGGGCACCAGACCGATGCCACGACGGGCGATCTCGTGGGGCGGCAAGCCGTCTATGCGCGCGCCCTCGAAATGGACCGAGCCGCCCCTGGGTGGGTTGAGGCCCATGATGGCGCGGATCGTGGTGGTCTTGCCCATGCCGTTGCGACCGATCAGGGTCACGGCCTCGCCGGCGCCGATGTCGAAGCTGACGCCAAACAGCGCCTGCGCATCCCCATAGCCTGCGTCGAGGTCCTGCACACTCAGCATCATGCCTCGCCTCCCAGATAGGCGGCGCGCACGGCCGGGTCGGCGCGCACGGCGCCGGGGTTGGCGGTGGTGAGCAGCGCGCCATTGACCAGCACGGAGATGCGGTCGGCCAGCGCGAAGACCGCGTCCATGTCATGCTCCACCAGCAGGATCGTCACCTTGCCGCGCAGGGCTTGCAGGATCTCGATCATGCGCTCGCTCTCCTGCGGGCCCATGCCCGCCATGGGCTCGTCGAGGACCAGCATGCGCGGTTGCATGGCCAGAGCGGCGGCGAGTTCCAGCTGACGGCGCTCCCCATGGGAGAGGGCGTCCACCCGCGTGCGCGCCCGGGCCTCTAGGCCGACGCGGGCCAGCACCTCCATGGCGGGGTTACGCAGGCTGGCGTCCGCGCTTGCGGAGCGCAGGAAGCGATAGGAGTGGCCCTGCCGCGCCTGCACGGCCAGCGCCACATTGTCGAGAGCGGAGAAATCCGCGCAGAGTTGGGTGATCTGGAAGGAGCGGCCAAGGCCCGCCAGCGCGCGCTTGGGCACGCTCCAGCCTGTGATATCTGCGTCGAAGAAGGCGATGCGTCCCGCGTCCGGCGCAATCTCGCCGGTGATCTGGCCGATGAGCGTGGATTTGCCCGCGCCATTGGGGCCGATCACCGCATGGC
>CAMDOY010000361.1 GCA_945903655.1 Rhizobium sp. Q54
ATGGGCGCCGCGCGGGCGCCTTGAGTCCTAAACGTTCAGCGCCTCGACGCCCGGCAGCGGCTTACCCTCGAGCCATTCGAGGAAAGCGCCGCCTGCGGTCGAGATATAGGTGAAATGCTCGCCCACCCCCGCCTGATTCAGGGCTGAGACTGTATCGCCCCCGCCCGCCACTGTCAGCAGCTTGCCGGAATCGGTCAATCCCGCGGCGACCTTGGCCACCGCATTGGTGCCAGCGTCGAAGGGCGTCAGCTCGAAGGCGCCGAAGGGGCCATTCCAGACCAGCGTCTTCACCGCGCCCAGCAGTTCCTCGATGCGGGCTACCGATTTGGGGCCGAGATCAAGGATCATCTCGTCCGCGCCCACATGATCGACGCTGACCACATGAGAGGGCGCGTGGGCCTTGAACTCTTTCGCCACCACCACATCCACCGGCAGCACGATCTCGCATTTGGCGGCGCGGGCGGCCTCCACGATGGCGCGGGCGGTGTCGAGCAGGTCCTTCTCGCAGAGGGACTTGCCCACGGCCTTGCCTTCGGCGGCCAGAAAGGTGTTGGCCATGCCGCCGCCGATGATAAGGAAATCGACCTTCTTCGTGAGATTGCCGAGAAGGTCGAGCTTGCTCGACACCTTGGCGCCGCCCACCACCGCCGCCACCGGGCGCTTGGGCTGTTCCAGCGCAGCTGAAAGCGCCTCCAGCTCGGCCTGCATGCCCCGGCCCGCGTAGGCCGGGAGCTTGTGGGCCAGACCCTCGGTCGAGGCATGGGCGCGATGGGCCGCCGAGAAGGCGTCGTTCACATAGAGATCGCCAAGCTTGGCGAGTTCGCCGATGAAAGCCGGATCGTTCTTTTCCTCGCCCTTGTGGAAGCGGGTGTTCTCCAACAGCAAAACCTGACCATCGCCAAGCTTTGCGACGGCCTGCGCCGCGACATCGCCGATGCAGTCATGGGCGAAGGCGACGGGCGCCTTGAGATGGGCCGCGAGCACGGCGGCCACCGGCTCCAGCGAGTTCTCCTTGTCCGGCCCATTCTTCGGGCGCCCGAAGTGGGAAAGCACCACCACGCGCGCGCCCTTGGCCGTGAGATCCCTGAGGGTCGGCAGGGCCCGGTCGATGCGGGTGGCGTCGGAAACGGCGCCATTCTCGATGGGCACATTGAGGTCGAGACGGAGAAGAACCCGTTTGCCGGTGACAGGCGCGTCATCGAGGGTGCGGAAGGTCATTTGGCTGCATTCCTGATCAAGGCGAAGACGATGGCGGCGCCTGCGCTCCATGTGGTGATGATGGCGACAATCAACATCCACCATGTCGGCATATTGGAAATCCGCCCCCTGATTTCCCCGATTTCCGAACGAAGGACGGCGAGGTCGGACTGTTTGGGCATCTGGGTGAGAACGCCTTCGATCCGGGCGATGGCGACCTCCAGCCTGTTGAGGGACTGCTTCACGTCCTTCACATCGGCCTCAAGCACCTTAACGCGCTGATCTAGCATCGGATCCTCCGGCCCGGAGCCGCCGCCGTTCGAGGGGCTGAACGTTCGTGGCGAAAAAGGTAAGGGATCGGCGGGCATTCAGATGTTTCCCGCTTTGACTCGCGCCATCAGCGGCTGCTCGGCGAATTGCTCGATCCGCCCGCAATGGGTGCAAGCTATGGCCACCAATGGCGTGCGCTTCCGGGCGACCGGGTCGTTTCCCTCATAATACATGAAGTTGGCCTGAAGCCCCGGTTCGGGTTCGTCCAGCTCGACGAACTCGATCCCCTTGCACACAAGGCAGCGAAACCCCTGAAGCTCCTTTTTGAGAAGCTCCGACACGCGCCGCCGGTCTTCAAGGCGCTGCTGGGGATCGCTGACCTCAGTGCTCATGTTGTCAATCTATCAAAGAAGCTTCCCCATCGCCACAGCCGTATCGGACATGCGGTTCGAGAAGCCCCATTCGTTGTCGTACCAGGACAGGATGCGCACGAAGGTTCCGTCGATCACCTTGGTCTGGTCCATGTGGAAGACCGAGGAATGGCTGTCGTGGTTGAAGTCGATGGAGACATTCGACACGGTCGTATAGCCCAGCACGCCCTTCAGATGGGTGTCGGCGGCGTGCTTGATGGCGGCGTTGATCTCGGCGGTCGAGGTCTTCTTCTTCGCCACGAACTTCAGATCGACCACGGAGACATTGGGGGTCGGCACGCGGATCGCGGAGCCGTCGAGCTTGCCGTTCAGCTCCGGCAGCACGAGGCCCACGGCCTTGGCTGCGCCGGTGCCCGTGGGGATCATGGAGAGGGCGGCGGCGCGGGCGCGGTAAAGATCCTTGTGCATGGTGTCCAGCGTCGGCTGGTCGCCCGTATAGGAATGGATCGTGGTCATGAAGCCATGCTCGATGCCGACCGTCTCATTCAGCACCCAGGCCACCGGCGAGAGGCAGTTGGTGGTGCAGGAGGCGTTGGAGACGACGAGATGATCCTTCGTCAGCTTCTGGTGGTTCACGCCGAAGACCACGGTCAGATCCGCATCATCGCAGGGGGCGGAGACGAGCACGCGCTTGGCGCCAGCGTCCAGATGCGCCTTGGCCTTGTCCTTACTGGTGAAGATGCCCGTGCATTCCATGGCGATGTCCACGCCCAGCGCCTTGTGGGGCAACTCGGCGGGGTTGCGGATGGCGGTGACCTTGATGGGGCCGAAGCCGACGTCGATGGTGTCCCCATCGACCTTCACCTCATGGGGGAAGCGGCCATGCACGCTGTCGAAGCGCAGCAGATGGGCGTTGGTCTCCACCGGGCCCAGATCATTGATGGCCACGACCTGAATGTCCTTGCGGCCCGACTCGACAATGGCGCGCAGCACATTGCGGCCGATGCGGCCAAACCCATTGATCGCGACCTTCACCATGACAGCTTCCTTTCGATCCATTGTTCTTGAGAACGTCTCAACCCAAACGATGTTCAGCGGCGGCGACGACCGCTTGCGCGGTGATGCCGAAATGCTCGTAGACCTTCTTGTAAGGCCCGCTCTCGCCAAAGCTCTTCATGCCGATGAAGATCCCGTCCGAGCCGATGAGCTGATCCCAACCTTGCCGCACGCCCGCCTCGACCGCAATGCGCACCGGAGCCTCGCCGATCACGGACGCGCGATAGGCGTCGTCCTGGGCAAGGAAAAGATCCATGCAAGGAACCGAAACGATGCGCGCCGGGACGCCCTTGGCGGCGAGGGCCGCCTGCGCCTCCATGGCGATGGAGACTTCCGAGCCCGTGGCGAAGATGGTGACCTTGGCCTTTCCTTCGGCGGGGGTCAGCTCATAGGCGCCGCGCGCGCTCAGGTTTTCAGTGGTGAAGGTCTTGCGGGCCTGGGGCAGGTTCTGGCGGGTGAGGGCCAGCACGCTGGGCGAACCCTTGGCCTCCACGGCGAGCTGCCAGCATTCGGCGGTCTCGGTGCGGTCCGCCGGGCGGAACACGAGGAGATTGGGGAAGGCGCGCAGGCCGGCCAGAGTCTCCACGGGCTGATGGGTCGGGCCATCCTCGCCCAGACCGATGGAGTCATGGGTCAGCACCTCGATGTGGCGGGTGCGCATGAGGGCGGCCAGCCGCAGGGCCGGACGCATGTAGTCGGCGAAGACGAGGAAGGTGGCGCCCGAGGGGATCAGCCCCCCATGCAGGCTCATGCCGTTGATGGCGGCGGCCATGCCATGCTCGCGGATGCCCCAATGGACGAAACGGCCCGCGAACTGGCCCGGCGAAATCGCGGGGGTGGCGGCGACCTTGGTGTTGTTGGAGCCGGTGAGATCAGCGGAGCCCGTCACCAACTCGGGCAGAGCGGGGGCGATGGCCGCGATGACGGCCTCGGAGGCCTTGCGGGTGGCGATCTCGCTGGCGTCCTCGGCGGCGGCGCGCTTGAACGCGAGCACGGCGTCGCCAAAGGCCGCAGGCAGGTCGCCCGCGAGGCGACGCTGGAACTCTCCCCTGTGGGGATTGGCCTCAAGGGTCTTCGTCCAGGCCGCATGGGCGCCGGCGCCGCGCGAACCCGCCGCGCGCCAGGCGTCCAGAATGTCCTGCGGGATCACGAAGGGCTCTGAGGTCCAGCCCAGCGCCTTGCGGGCGCCGGCGATCTCCGCCTCGCCCAGCGGCTCGCCATGGGACTTGGCCGT
>CAMDOY010000362.1 GCA_945903655.1 Rhizobium sp. Q54
ACGTCCTGAAACGAGATGGGATCGACCATGAAGGACAGACGCATGACCTTGGAGGGATCGCCGTCCTTGTCCTCGGGGGCGTTGAGCAGCTTCAGATCGTCGCCCTTCTTCTCGGACGCCGCCTTGATCTCATCAAGGCCGCCGCCAGACAGGGAGAGGCTCGCAAGGGCGTCGCGTCCAATGTTCGTCACATTGGTCTCGAACCAGGCCGCATGGGGCGCGGGCGCCCGCACCTCGCCGCGCACCACAAAGGTCTGCTTTTGCTCGGGCATGCGGATGTAGAGACCGCCGCGCGCGCCCCCCACCGTCGCGTCCCGGGCGCCGATGATCACGGCGGCCATCACCTGGCCGCGTCCATCGCGAATGGTCACCTGACGGCCCACCGTATCGGGCGCGCCGCCAGCCTCGCCCAGGCCCAGATCGCCATAGCGGGCGGGATCGGCGGTCTTGGTCTCTTCATAGGCGAGGGTCGCCGCGCCCACCAGAATGTCCCGGAAGGCGTCGGCCTTGACGGGGTAGCCGGAGTCCTTCTCGAAGAACCCGTTTTCGCGCCGCTCGACGGTGAAGCTCTTTTCGCTGTCGGCGATGGTTACCGAGGCGACATCGTTGAGGCGCGGAACGAGATTGGCGAAGACGGGCTCGCCGCGCCGGTCGCCCGCCAGACCCTGGGGCCCCGTGCGCAGGCTGGCGTTAGCCGCGCCAATGGCGGCGATGGTGAGAACAGCAAGAACGCCGATCTGTTTCGAGTTCATGGGCTTTCTCCGTTCAAGCGTCTTTGCGCGGCAGGGGGCGATTCTTGCGCCGCAGGGCGAGAAGAAGCGCGATCACGCCGATGAGCAGGGGAACGCCTGCGACATTGACGGCCATGATGATGTTCTTCAGGCGGTCCACGTCGCTGCGCATGGCGAACTGGGTGGCGCGCAGCTCTTCGCGGGTGGCGAGCAGTTCCGTGCGGAACTTCTCGATGGTCTCCACCTGTTTGGGGGTGAGCACCTCAGTCCCCTTCTGGTCGCCACGACCAAGCTCCTGCAACTTCTGCTCGGCGTCCTTGAGCTTTTCCTGCAGGGCCTGCTCCTTGGCGCGATAGCGCTGGTTCGCCTCGGCCTCGATCTCCTGAATGCGCTCGAAGGGACGCCAGGACACGCCGCGCCCGCGCAGATCCGCCAGCGCCATGCCGCCCACCATCTGCTCGATGGCGTTGACGACGAAGTCGCCGTTGTTGGCGAAGGCCTGGGCGACTTCCGTGCCCAGGAGATTGCGGCGCTGGACCCAGTTGCGATCCATCAACATGTCGGCGTCGCCGACGAGGATCACATTGACCGGTTTGGTGTTTTTCGCCACGTGCTCCCCCGCCGCCGCAACGCCCTCGGGCCGCGTGGGATAGGCGCTCTCCAAAGTCCCGCTCAGACGGCCAGCGATGACCGGAGAGGCGGCGCCGCGCGCCACTTTCACCAGCTGCAAACGCAGATCCGCATTGCGATCCTTCATATCCTCCACAGGCAGGGTGCCGCCCTTGGAGGAGGCCGTCACCAGAGGCCGCAGCGATACGCCGGGCTTGTCGGTCTCGAAGGAGCCAGCGGTCGTGAAGACCATGGCGGCGAGTTGCGCCACGATGGCGTCATCCTTGCGCAGCCCATCGTCACGCACCGCGATCCACGGCAGATTGCTCATGGGCGTGGGCCGCCCGTTGATCACGCGCTCGGTCTGCAGGGCGAAGCCCGCATCGGCCACGGCCCGCTTGGGATCGAATCGAACGCCCCAGGCGCCGAACAATTTTTCAAGATTGGACGAGGCGTCCGGCGGCGGGGCACCGCGCGGGCCCATCTGGTTCTCCGCATTGGGATCGACGAACACCATGGTGGCGCCGCCGCCCATGACCCACTGATCAATCAGATAGAGCGTCTTCTCCGGCAGCCCCTGGGGATGCACGACCATGAGGACGCGAGTCCCCTCCGGCAATGTCGAAGGCTCGGGCTCCACCATCTTCACATCGAAGAACTGCTTCATCTGGGTGAGAACCTGCTGCTCGCGGGTCCCCATCTGGGGATTGCCCTGCAGGTTCAGCCCATCCATCAGCGCCACGACCGCCTTGCCCTTGCGATCAAGCTCGGCCACGAGGCGGGTCAGGTCATATTCCAGAAAGGCTTCGCGCTCCGGTGAGAAGGAGCCGATGGTCGCTTTGCCCGTGGTGGAGTTGGTGGCGGCGAGACCGAAGAAAAGCCGGTCGCCGGTGCCCGAGCGGATGGGGCTCACACCAAAGGCCACCGCGCGGTCTTCCTCTTCCGAATAGGGCTTGGGATCAATCACTTCGAGGATGATCTTGCCGCCGGACCCCGCCACATAGGAATCCAGCATGGCCCGCACCCGCGAGGCGAAGGCGGCGATCTGGGGCGCTTCACGCGTCAGGCCCGACGACATGAAGAAGCGGAAGCGGATGGGCTCGGCCATGGCGCCCACCATGGCGCGGGTGCCACCGCTCAGCGAATAGAGTTTCTGCTGGGTGAGATCCGCGCGGACCCCCCGCAGCATCTGCGCGCCGATGATGTTGATGCAGCCGAAGATCACCGCGCCCAGAAGGGCGGCGATGATGACGAGGCGATTGGTGGTGAAAGTCTTGTTTGTCATGATGGCCTCACGCCGCCTTGCGCGCATCAAGGATCTGGACATTGAGCCAGAGCGCAAAGGCGATGAGTGAAAAGAAGAAGACCAGCGCGGAGGCGTCGAAGACGCCATCCGTGATGCGCTGGAAATGCCCGATGAAGGACATGGAGGCGATGGCCTGAACGATCACATCGGGCGCCCAGGGGCGAACCGCCGAAAGCACGAGATCAAAGCCAGCCATGACGAAGAGGAAGCCCACGATCACGGCGCCGATGAAGGCCAGCACCTGGTTCTTCGTCAGCGCGGAAATGCAGGCGGCGATAGCCAGAAAGGCGCCCGCCATCAGCCATGCCCCGAGATAGGAGGCCAGAATCACGCCATTATCGGGGGAGCCCAGCATGTTGACCGTGATCCACAGGGGCATGGTCAGCACCAGCGCAAGGCCCGCGAAACCGAAGGCGGCGGCCCATTTGCCGACCACGAACTTCCAGGGCTGGACTGGCAGGGTCATCAACAGCTCGATGGTGCCGAGCCGCCGCTCCTCCGCCCACAGACGCATGCCCACCGCCGGCATCAGCACGAGGAAGAGCCAGGGCATCCAGGTGAAGAAGGGGGCGAGATCAGCCTGCCCCCGGTCGAAGAAGCTGGAGACGAAGAAGGTCATGCCCGAGGAGACCCCCACGAAGACCGCCAGGAAGACGGCGGCGAGGGGGGTGGCGAAATAGGCCGCAAATTCGCGGCGAATGATCATGAGAAGACTTGTCATGGCGATCAGACCCCGGCCTGATGAAGCGTGATCTGGCGGAAAGCGTCCTCAAGCCGCGTGGTCTTGACGAGCTGCTGCAGGGATGGGTCGCGCTCCGGCGCGGCGGCCAGCAGCTGCGCAGGCGTGGAGTCCGCCAGCATCCGGCCCCGTGCGATCACGATGGCGCGGGTGCAGATGGCCTCGACCTCCTCCAGAATATGGGTTGAGACAATGATGGCTTTGCTCGGCGCGAGGGTGCGGATCAGCGAGCGCATTTCGTGTTTCTGATTGGGGTCCAGACCATCGGTCGGCTCATCGAGAATCAGGACATCGGGATCATGGACGAGGGCCATGGCGATGCCCACGCGCCGCTTGTAGCCCTTGGACAGGGCCTCGATGCGGCGGTTCCAGACCTCAGCCAGATCAATGCTCTCGACCAGTTCGGCCAGTCGATGGCTGGTCTGGCGCGCGGATAGGCCACGCAAACCACTGACGAAGCTCAGAAAATCAGCGACGGTCATATCGGGATAGGCCGGCGCGCCCTCAGGCAGATAGCCGAGGCGCTGGCGGGCGGCGATGGGGTCCGTGCGGCTGTCATGGCCCGCCACAAAGGCCGAACCGGAGGTAGGCTCCAGAAAACCGGCGATGATCTTCATGGTCGTGGACTTGCCCGCCCCGTTGGGGCCCAGAAACCCCACCACTTCGCCCCGATCAACAGAAAATGAAATCCCGTCCACAGCCGTCACCGAGCCGAAACGCATGATCAGAGCCCGTGTTTCCA
>CAMDOY010000363.1 GCA_945903655.1 Rhizobium sp. Q54
GGTCGGTGGGGACTTTCCATCCTGCGGCGTGGTCTTGCTCATGGGTGCGGAAGCTTTCGTAGGACAACAGTTCGCCTGATGTGACGCTATGACTCAGCAAGATTGGCGCCGCCCGTCCCTCTGAGAAGGAGCCCAGAACCAGCAAAAGCCATGCTGATGTTTCCTGCGAGGTGATGACATGACGTTGGGCGCATGTTTCTCATGCTTGCGCTTTTGGTCGAGGCGGATACGCTACCGCTTGGCGTTCATAGGTGCTGAAAACGCAGGGCGCGGGTTCGGGCATAATCTTGGCAACTCGCCCTTGTTTTAAGGGGTTTTGCGTTTTGTGCGCCTAGTCCCGGGTCTTGTCTGTGATGCCGGCATGCCTCTTCACATAGAGGGCGACGAGGCCAACGCCGCCAAGCAGAACGGCGCCGATGATGTGGAAGCTCGCGGCCAATCCTGCGACGCTGGCCACAGCGCCCATGGATATGGGCGTGACGGAGGCGGCGACACGGTTCGCCGTGGTGCGCAAGGCGGCGCCGCGCGCCAGAAAACCAGGACCTGCGGCATCTGCGAGAATCGACAGCATGAGGGGCTGCGACAGGCCCATGCAAAGCCCCCGCAGAGCGGCGGCGACCATCAGGTGCGAGAGCGAGTCCAGGGAGGGTGTGATGGATACGAAGATGATGGATCCCATTGAGGTCCAGATCAGCACCCACAGGGGATTCATGATGCGCGTAACCGGCGCAACCCAAAGCGAACTGGCAGCTGCGACGGCGGAGGAGACGGTGATGAGAATGCCGATCTGCGTGGCTGGCAGACCAATGAAGGCCAGCCAGACAGGATAAAAGGAATCCTGAATGGAACTGGCCGCGATCCGCATGATGGTGATGATGAGCACGATTTTCATCGCGGGCTCACGCGCCAGTGTCAAGGCGTCGCGATAGTCCGAGGCGCGTGGAACCATATCGCTCCAGGCGAGGGTGCGGCGCTGGGCGGCGGGCATATCCGCAGAAGCGGGAATGAAGAGGGTGGCCATTGTGATCCCGGTCGCCCATAACGAAAGCACCGTGAACGCGCCCCAGGCGCCAAAGATATCCCAGGCCAGCCCCGCAAGCGGGGGGCCGATGAAACTGCCCATGCGCAAGGCAAAGGCGAAACGGCCTGCATAGGTGGGGCTATGGGCGAGCATGCGGCCGAAATAGGCCTGCGCGCCAATCCAGCTCATGGAGGAACCATAGCCGTTCAACATCTGAAGCACGATGATTGCGGGGATCCAGCCGATGGCGGGAAACAGGATCAGCATCAATGCGCTCATCAATGAGCTTACGATGGTCAATTGCCGCGCGCCCACCCGATCCATCAGGGCGCCGCCGTGAATGGCGAACAAAAAGGGCAGAATATGCCGGGCGCCCAGCACCAGGCCTATTGCCGCTGCTGTGATTCCCTCGTTCGATAGCCAGAGCGGCAGCACGACGGAGGCGACATCCGCCAGGCTGTTGGAGAAGAGCCCGATCGCATAAATCGGAATTTGCGTTTTGAGCGGCGTCGCGCCGGTCGCCTTGGTCATCAATCCCGGGGCTTCCCCTTTTTATGGCTCATGCAGAGCTTGTGAACGAAGAATGGCCTGCGCCAAGGTCGCGCGCAAGGCTTATCTCCGGCGCGTGATTGCAGACACGTTTCTTCATTTGGGTATTTGCGGTTCAGCCATCACGGTCATAGTGGCCCTGCATCGCCCTTTGCGTCATCGGCTCGTAGATGTCACCGGTCTTGCGCGTTTGGTTTTGTTGATGAAGTCCGTATCTTTCATTGTCTCCATGAAGGCTTTTTGCAGAACTGCAAGGTTTTCGGTGGGGATCAACCTCGGCGCCGCAATGGAGCGCACTGCGTTTTCCGGCCAAGGGTAGGGACATTTGGAATTGCTGGTTTATGCTGCGCAGTGAATTGAACCAGCAGATTGTGAGCTCCCCATCACGACGTCCTCTCCGATGCGGGGTGAGGCGGATCCAGGGCGTCGCATGGATCTTCAGAGGTCCTCTGGGACACGACGCTCAGGTCATCCTGCGCTTGCGTCTTGTTTCCCAATTTGAAGCACACCCCACAGATCCTGCATTGCTCGTTCGAAATGACGCGCGAAGCGTCTGGCGTCGCACAATGGGGAGTCTACGAGTTGATCGCGCAAGGCGGCCCTTGTCAGGGCCAGCGCGGAAAGATCAGATGAAAAGAGCATTGCTTTTCGCACATAGTCGTCATCATCTTCCGCGATCCAATGGGATTGCCCTGAGTTATGGGCGATGGTCTCCCCATTGTGACCTATGAAGCGATTTCCTTTCCTGGCGATCACCGGTACGCCCATCCATAGTCCTTCGACGCTCGTTGTGCCGCCAGGATAGGGAAAGGGATCGAGCGCTATGTCGACTTGGTTGTACGCGTTGAAATAATTCGTGCGGCTTGTTTGACCTTCGAATATCAGACGATCTGAATCTATGTCGAATGATTGAAAGAGTCGCCTCGTTGCCTCAATCACATCTGCATTTGCAAATTGAGCCGCCTTGAGGAATAGGCGCGATTTGGGGACCTTGTGCAACACCTTCGCCCACAAATCGATGACGGCGTCATTTATTTTAGAAAAATTGTTAAAGCTGCCGAAGGTGACATAACCGTTACGCAGGGCTGGAGGGGGCCCGACAGGAACATCATGTGTTGGCGGCGTGAAACACAAATAGGTGTCTGGCAGTCGCATGACTTGTTCTGTGAAATGAATATGTTCGTGAATAGGCGTAACATAGGGATCGCCGATGATGTATTCGATTTGCTCCACCCCCGTCGTTGCGAAATATCCGAGCCATGAAGCTTGAATGGGCGCTGGTTTGAATGCGAAGACTGGGAGTCTGTTCTTGGCCGTGTGGCCGGAAAGATCTATCAGGATATGAACGCCATCATCATGAATGAGTTCAGCGGCGGCTTCATCGGTTAATCCCTGCAGCGAACGCCAGAGCCTGAATTGCGGCTTGATGCGCGCGGTCAGATTGTCTTCATGGTTTTCTGTCGCATAGGCCACAAGTTCAAAGACTGACGTGTCGATCTCGGATAAAAAGCTTTCAAGAAAGTAACCAACGGGATGGTTGCGTAAGTCTCCTGAAACCAGCCCGATCCGAAGGGGGGAGGCGCTTTTGACTTTTGGCCAGGCCTTGTAGGCATGGGTCGCCCGTCGTGTTGCGCTGGCGCCATAGCGTCGCGCCTCCTCCACCCGCGTCTCCATGGGGATGTCATCGATATAGTTCAGTGTGAAAAGCATGTTGCTGTGTGCGGTGAGATAGTCTGGCGACAATTCAATGGCTTTTTTGAAAGCAGGTAAAGCTTCTTCGAAGCGCGCCAGTTCCTTGAGGATGATGCCCTTGTTATTATAGGCTTCGGCGTAATCCTTGTTCAGTTCCAGGGCGGTGTCGCAGGCAAGAAGCGCTTCGTTGAAGCGTCTTTCCTCTTTTAAAGCGAGCGCGCGGTTATTGTGCGCATGGGCGTACCTGGGGTTCAGCGCGATGGCTCGGTCATAGACAACAAGCGCTTGCGAGCTTTTGTCCAGTTCCATCAAGGTCGCTCCCAGATTCAACAGGATTTCCGGAGCGTCATGCTTGTAGGCTACAGCCAGGCTATAACTTGAAAGCGCATTATGCAGCTCACCAAGATTCATATAGACAATACCCAGATTATTATGGGCCTCTGCGTAATCAGGCCTGATGTTTATCGCCGTTGCATAAGCTTTCAGCGCCTCTTTGTAGAGGCTCTTTTCCATCAGGATGACGCCTTGATTGAGAAAGGCTTCGGCATATGCGGGGTTGTTGATGATCGCGCTGTCATAGCTCTTCAGCGCCTCTTCAGATCGCCCCATTTCCTTCAACAAGATGCCGTGATTGTAATGTCCTTGAATATACGCGGGATTTATGGTGACAGCTTGCTCATAGCAATCCAGAGCTTGCTCCCGTCGCCCAAGCGCCTTCAAGACGTTTCCTTGATTAAACCAGGCCTCGGATAGACGGGGCTCCAGAATAATTGCTTTTTCGTAGGACTTTACCGCTTCTTCAGCGCTGTTCATGGAGCGCAGGGCTTCGCCCAGACTTGAATAGATCCTTGCATAA
>CAMDOY010000364.1 GCA_945903655.1 Rhizobium sp. Q54
CAAGACCCTGGGCGCCACGCGCGGCCAGTTGCTGAAGGCGATCCTTTATGAATATGGCATTCTGGGCGCCGCCACCGCGCTCTTTGGCGTTCTAGCGGGCAGTCTGGCCGCCTGGGGGATCGTGAGCGGGGTCATGCGGATCGAGAGCTTCGTCTGGCTCTGGTCCTCGGCCATCACGGCGGCGGTCATCGCGCTGCTGGTGACGGTGGGTCTTGGGCTGATCGGCACCTGGCGAATCCTTGGCCAGAAGCCCGCCCCTTACCTGCGCGACCTCTGAACGCTTGACCTTAAGCTCGCGAGAGCGTGACCAGCAGGCCCTTGTGCGTTTGAGAGATGCGCTCCATATTACAGGCGTTGCTCTCTGTCAGAGAGTGGACGTGGGGCCGTTCGCCCCGGAACCTATGAGGATCATCATGTCCGACTTCGACCGCAACGCGACAGTCTGGGGTCAAAGCGCCGCCAGGGCCGGCGCTGCCGAGATCGACCAGGGCCTGCGCTCTTATATGCTGGGCGTCTACAATTACATGACCGTGGGTCTGGCCGTCACGGGCCTTGTCGCCATGGGCGCGAATATGATGGCGGTCACGCAGTCCGCAACGGGCGGGCGCGCGCTGACGGCCTTCGGCCAGGCGCTGTATCTCAGCCCTCTGAAGTGGGTGGTCATGCTTCTGCCCCTCGCCTTCGTGTTCTTCTTCAGCTTCCGCATTGACCGGATGTCATCCTCGACCGCCAAGGGCGTCTTCCTGCTCTTCGCTGCGGCCATGGGCCTGTCTCTGTCATCGCTGCTGTTCATCTACACGGGCGCGTCGGTGACGCGGGCCTTCTTCATCACGTCAGCCACCTTCGGCGCCCTGAGCCTCTATGGCTACACGACGAAGCGTGACCTGTCGGCCATGGGCTCGTTCCTGATCATGGGCCTCTTCGGCCTGATCATCGCGAGCGTGGTGAACATCTTCATGCAAAGCTCGGTGATGCAGTTCGTCATCTCGCTCATCTCGGTTGGCATCTTCGCGGGCCTCACCGCCTACGACACCCAGTCGATCAAGGAGATGTATTACGCTGGCGACGATGGCGAAACCGCCACGAAGAAGTCGGTGAATGGCGCGCTCATGCTCTATCTCGACTTCATCAACATCTTCACTTCGCTTCTGCAGCTCACCGGCAACAAGAGCGAATAAACGAGCCAGGCTCAAAACAGCGAAGGCCCCGCTCACGCGGGGCCTTTTGCGTTTGAAGGCTCTGATCAGCCAGCGACCAGCTTCACCTTGCGATCGAGCACGGCGATGACCCGGGCCAGCTCCGGCCCGCGCCGCAGGATCAGCCCCGTCGCCGCCACGACCGAATAGGCGCCCTGCTTGCGGGCGAGCTTGGGATCCTTCTCGATGCGGTAAAGGGGGAATTCAGAGGTGCGCCGATAGACCGAGAAGACCGCCTTGTGCGGAAGGAAATCCATGGCGTAATCGCGCCACTCGCCCTCGGCGACCTTGCGTCCATAGAGGTTCAGGATTTCGCGCAATTCCATACGGTCGAAGGAGACCACCATGGGCGCGCTGGGAGCCGTTTGGGATGGCGCGGGAGGCGGCGTCGGCGCAGCGGCCCGGGGCCGCAGGGGCGTCACGCCGCTGGTCTCGCTCGCCTCGCTGGACTCCTGATCGCTCACTTGCGCCTCCCGATTTCTGCATGATGAAGAATTCATGACGCGGGGGCAAGATGGCTGTGAAGAATCATAGTTTCGCCCATTTGCGGTCCCATGGGCGCCCTGATCCACCGCAACTATCGCATTGTCGCAACGGAAGGCCCGGCTTGATCGTCTTGCTGGATCAGTCAGCCCCCCAGCCCCCCTGTGAGCCGGTGGGCCGGGCCGCGTACCGAGGCGGCGTATGGCCGGTGTGAAGCTCTGCTTCCACCGGCCTATTTTTGCTTTGCTTTCCTCCCTTGAATCCTCACGCTCGCGCCGCGATATGAAGGGCTGCGCTGGTTCATCCAGCCCTGTTCCTTCAGCTGATGGGGATTTTTGTAGTGACGACGAGCATCGACGCGCCAGACGCCCAATCCCACGCCTTTCAGGCGGATGTTTCCCGCCTCCTGCACCTCATGGTGCATTCGATCTATTCGGACCGGGACATCTTCCTGCGCGAATTGATCTCCAATGGCGCCGACGCCTGCGAGAAGCTGCGCTACGAGGCGCTGGCGAACCCCGCCCTGATCGGTGAGGAGGCCCCCTTCGCCATCGAGCTCACCCTCGACAAGGAAGCCGGAACCCTCACCGTCTCCGACAATGGCGTGGGCATGGCCCGCGCCGATCTGGTGGAGGCCCTGGGCACCATCGCCAATTCCGGCACCCGCGCCTTTCTGGAGCGCATCAGCGCCAACGCCGAAAAGAAGGGCGATGCGGAGAGCGAGGAAGAGGGCGGCGCAGGCCGCTCCGGCGCCGATCTCATCGGCCAGTTCGGCATCGGCTTCTATTCAGCCTTCATGGTCGCCGACAAGGTGGTGGTGGAGACCCGCAAGGCCGGCGGCGCCGCGAGCTGGCGCTGGATCTCCGATGGCAAGGGCGCCTATACCACCGAGCCCATCGCGCTGGAGGCCGCCCCCGCGCGCGGCACGCGGGTGATTCTGCATCTCAATGAGGAGTCCAAGACCTATCTGGAGCCCTGGAAGCTCGAGAGCATTGTCCGTGAGCATTCAGGCGCGGTGGCCGTGCCCATCGAGTTGCGCGAAACGCCTGACGCCGAGCCGCGCCGCCTGACCGATGGCGCCGCCGTCTGGGCCAAGCCCCGCAGCGCCGTGACATCAGAGGAATATACCGACTTCTACCGCAGCCTTGCGGGCCAGTATGACGAGCCCGCGCTCACCGTCCATTGGCGGGCGGAAGGGCGTCACGAATATACGGTGCTGGCCTTCGTGCCGGGCTCGCGCCCCCTCGACCTCTTCGACCCCGCCCGCAAGGGCCGCAACAAGCTCTATGTGCGGCGCGTGCTGATCAATCAGGACAGCGACCTGCTGCCGGGCTGGATGCGCTTCGTGCGGCTGGTGGTGGATTCGGCCGACCTGCCGCTCAATGTCTCCCGCGAGATGATCCAGACGAGCCCGGTCTTCACCGCCATCCGCAAGGGCGTCACCAACCGCATCCTGCAGGAACTGACCAAGACCGCCGAGAATGATTCGGAAGCCTACGCCAAGATCTGGGAGAACTTCGGTCCCGTACTGAAGGAGGGTCTCTATGAGGATCCCGAGCGGCGGGACCAGCTTTTCAAGCTCGCGCGCTTCGCGACCACCACCCATCCCGAGGGCGGGCGGAGCCTGGCCGACTATGTGGCGGGCCTGAAGGAAAACCAGACCTCCATCTTCTATCTCACGGGCGAAGACGCCAAGCGCATGGGCTCGAGCCCGCAGCTCGAAGGCTTCAAGGCGCGCGGCGTGGAAGTGCTGCTGCTGGCGGACCCCGTGGACGCCTTCTGGGTCTCCACCGCGCTCGGCTTTGACGGCAAGCCCTTCAAATCCGTGACCCAGGGCGGCGCGGATCTGAAGGCGATTCCGCTGGCCGAAGGCGCCAAGGAGGAAAGCGCGGAGACGACCGCTGACGTCGCGGTGCTGCTGGCCTTCTTCAAGCAAACGCTGGAAAGCGTGACCGCCGATGTCAGGGCCTCCGAGCGGCTGGCCGAGAGCCCGGCCTGTCTGGTGGCGGGCGAGCATGGGCCTGATCGGCGCCTGGAGCGCATTCTGGCCCAGGCCGGACGCGCCGAGCTGACCAAGCCCGTGCTGGAGATCAACCCGCGCCACGCCCTCGTGCAGGCGCTGGCCAAGCGCTATGGCGCGGACGCCGACAAGAGCCTCGTGGAGGACGCCGCCTGGCTGCTCCATGACGAGGCCCGCCTGATGGATGGCGAGCAACTTGCCGATCCCGCCGCCTTCGCCGCCCGCCTGACGCGGGTGCTGGCGAAAGCGGCGAGCTGAGGTGCAGACGCTCATCGAGGGTCTGACGCCCGACACCAGCCGTCGGCAGGCCATGCGCCTGCTGGCGGAGGCTTTTACGCGGGCGGGGATTGATGACGCGACTATCGACGCAAGGCTGCTGCTCTGCGCGGCTGCGGGCTTCGACCATTCCGCC
>CAMDOY010000365.1 GCA_945903655.1 Rhizobium sp. Q54
GTCGCCCATAACGCCTCCTTTGATCGGCGCTTTCTTGAAAACTACAGCCCCATCTTTGAAATGAAGCCCTGGGCCTGCTCCATCCAGGAGGTCGACTGGCGCGCGGCAGGGTTTGAAGGAACGAGGCTTGGTTATCTCGTCGGGGAAGCGGGCTTTTTCTATGACCGGCATCGGGCGATGAACGATTGTTACGCCGCCATCGAACTGCTCGCCATGCCCCTGCCCCCATCCGGCGAACCAGCCTTCAAGCAATTACTGGAAAGGGCGCGCAAACCCACATGGCGGATCTGGGCGACCTATGCGCCTTTTGATCTCAAGGACAAGCTTCGCGAGCGCGGCTATCGATGGAACGCGGGAGGCGATGGCGCGCTGCGCGCCTGGTATATCGACGTGATCGAAGATCTCAGAGAGGCGGAGCTCGCCTTTCTCCAAACCGAGATCTATCACCGTGAGGTCGATATTCCCATGCGCCGGATCGACGCCTACACGCGGTTCTCAAGCCGTGCCTGAAATATGGCGGCGCCCGCAGCCATGGGCATCGCCCTGCCGCACGCCAATCCGGCGCTCGCCATCAGCTAATCAATCATCCCCCCTGATCGGCGGCAAGCGCTTGTGAGGTGCTGGTCTTTGACGGACAGATCGGAGCGGCCGGAATGGTCGCCACCATCTGCGTCACCGAAGCCGCTCTTGGGGACGGTGTGCTCGAAAAAGGAACAGCCCCATTACCGGCCAGGCGACAAACGGAACAAGGCTAGTAAGCAAAGCAAAGCCCTGTTCACAGCTGCAAATCAACTACCGGATTTGAATCAGCGTTTCCGTCAACTGCTTCTGGGTGTCGATCATTTTCGCCGAAGCCTGGAAGTTGCGTTGGGATGTGATGAGTTTCACCAGTTCATCGGTGACGTCGACATTGGACTGCTCGAGAGCGCCAGCCTTGATGACCCCGAAGCCTCCAAGGCCAGCCTGACCCAGACGCGGCTCCCCAGATGTGGCGGTCGTGAGATAGTCGGCATTGCCGATCTGTTGCAGGCCATTCATATTCGCGAAAGTCGCCAGCATGATCTTGCCGAGAGCTTTTGTCTGACCATTGCTGTAACTGACCCTAACAGTGCCGCTGGCGTCAATGTCGAGGCCGCTCATGCTACCCGACGTATATCCATCCTGGGAGAGCGCGAGGACGGAAAAGGCTGACGAAAACTGCGTCGAGGTCTTGCCGAACCCGATATTCAATGTCGGGGGTATGTTTCCCGGCGCCGCCGGTTCCCCGTCGGGCGCGACAGGTCGATACAGCGTCGCATCCAAGGGTGAAACGATCTTTCCAAAGCCATCAAAAGTCAGCTCGCCTTCATCCAGATAAATCGGATGCCATTTGGTGACGTCGGGAGGGCTGCCATCGTCGAGGATCGAGCCGTTCTCATCGACGTAAAGAGGCACGCCATCCTTCGTGGCCTGGGTCAAGGGCGTCCAACTCGGTGTGGAGCCTCCAGTCGTCGTCACGCTCCTCAAACCGAAATTCGCTGCGCCAAGAACCATGATCTGCGACTCCGGCCCGACGGTGCCAGAGGTGAAGACAAGACGATTATTGGCCTGTTCATACTGCACCGAGACACCACTGATCTTGCGCCCGGTGACCGGATCTTCAATTTGATTCATCCGATCCACAATGGCGCGCGCAAGGGTGCCGCCGTTGTAAGAGCCGAAGGGAAGGACAATTTTAGCCTTCACCCCATCGACAGACACCTGAAATTCATTCTCGTTGCGACTGATGTCTGGCGTGAAATTCATATTCATGAGCGTGATCGCACGCGATCCAACTGCCGTGGCCGCAGTGGAGCGCATGCCGCTGCCAAAGGAAACCTGCCCCCCAACCTGAGCTCCAATTCCCAGTAAAGCATTCGCGCCGTTGAAACCGGGCGTTCCTGCCGAAGACCTGTAGGGATAACCCTGAATGCTGGTCAAGCCGTCTCTGTTTACGAGGGTCCCGTCAATTCGGGTCTTCAACCGCTGAGGCTCGCCAGTTGGAGCGCCGCTCACCGTAAGATTGTTGCCAGTATGCGCGATCCACAGAGGGCCGACATCCGGGGGCCGGACTTGAACTCCAGCTACCCTGATCTGTTCAACCGACATTGCGCCGAGGAAAGTCCCCTTGCTGGACCAGGTGGCCTGAACCGTAGCGCTGCCATTAGACCCACGAATAAAATCGATCGTAGCGACCGTTGCGCCACCATCAAGAATTGAGGCCGAAAATGTCGTCAGCGTGGAGACCAGGACGTCTTCAGACACAACAGACCCATCAGGCTTTGGAATCGTTACGCGATAAACATCATTGAGTTGAATGCTTGGAAGGTTTCCATTCGGGTTGGTCAAAGCGATGGATTGAATGGTTGATGTGCTGCTGGTCCCGGGTTCTATGGTCGTCGGTCTCCCAACGACAGTGGCGTCAGCATAGACGATGGGAGCCAAGGTGGCGCTGTCAGTCCCCCTCGTCGTCTGCTTCATGGAGACAGGAAGCCCCGCAGATGTCCAAGAAAACTGGAGTTGAAACGCCTCGACGTTCTTGGAACATGTCAAGGTGACAGGTGATGATGGATGGCTGGCGTTATATGTCGTCTGGTAATTGGTTAAAGCATCCTGAACCGCCTCTCTCATCGCCTCAAGACGCATGTCGGGGGTGTCAGTTGGATCAATCACCAGAGGACCAACAGCTAAATCCACCTGATTGCCGCCGATGGCGGGAACAATGCTGATCAGGAATTCGTCACCGTTCATCGGATTTCCCGAGACCACGAGCGCATTCGCAGGAGCCTCGGAAGATGAGAGAGCCGCAACCTTTTCCTGATGAAAATACACAGGCGCAGCCTGCGCAAGGCCATCGAAGAACGCAGTGGCGTTTTCGACCGGATCCGTAGAGGGCTTTACAAAAGTGTAATTCAAGACCCTTCCATCAACTTCAAAAGCAACAGTATGATCGCTGGTGAAGAACCCTTCGGGAAGAACGTAACTATCAACCTGAGGCTGGGCGCTGGAAGCAAGAGATGATCTTCCAATCGTGATATAGGACGGCTTTTCCACCATTTGCCCGAATTGATCCAGATCCAGATAATATTTGCCAGAAGCCCCCGAGGCGACTGTGAATTTGTTAGCGGTCTCATCATAGGATACGACGATTCCCGTCGGGTGATTTCGGGGATCTGATCCAGCAGACGCGCCCAGCGCTTCATTACCTGCCCATATCGTTCCGGCGCGAATTTCAACTTCCGAACTTTTGGTCCGCGACGGAATCCCCAGACTATTGGTGGCGTCGTTTGGATTGAATACCTTAAATGTCGAGTAATCCCCCATCTGAAGATGATCGACCACGAAGGAGAGGCTTCGGGTGGCGACATCGTAATCAACCTTGATCGGCGGCTTGGCGGCATCGGGCCAGCTCGCAGGCATTTGAAACTCAAGTCTGCGCTTGTTCAGCGCCTCATTCAGTTTCTTTTGGACGAGGTTCACGAGTTCCTCTCGTGACACATCCATCTGGGCGCTTCCTGAAGAAACAGGAGAGGGGGTGCCAGATGAGCCTGCCGAACCAAACAAATCAATCTCGATGGGAACATCCAGGGGAACGGAACCATCGGGACTCGTTTTCAACAAATCGATTTGAATGATGTCATTGCCGGGCCTCAGCGTAGCACCGTCCTTTCGAAAGGTATCGAAAATCGTGAAACTTACGGGATTATCAAATTTATCATTTACGGCCAGGGTCAGGGCGGCGGCGAGCTGCGTCGGCGTGTAGGTCCCGGCCTTCAGACTTACTGATTGCGGTCGGGAGCCGTTCACTTCAACAGTGAACATGTCTACGCCCCAGACGTAACTGGAATCCGCGTTGTTGATGGGGTCGCTTTCACGCGTCGCCGAATACAGAGCGGGGTCGGTCACCACATGCACGGTTTGCAATTCAGAACTGAAGAGCGAGGCGGCGCTGACAAATGTCGCGGGTTCTGACATTATGGGATGGGCGAGCGGCAGGGTTTGTTGATCTTGCCGGTAGAGCGGGCCAGCCTCGGCGATGGAAAATGGGTCCGTAATTCTCGACCTTGGGAGAACCTGGCCGAATTCA